>JALRBB010000495.1 GCA_023257915.1 Quisquiliibacterium sp.
GATCGCGCCGGGACCCGACGCGCAGGACGTCGAGTCTGCGATTGCCCGTCTGCAGGCCCAGATCGATCGGCAGATTTCTGACTACAACAAGCGCCCGAAGCGTCTGACCTTTGGCGTCAATGCGACTGGGGTTACATATGCGCGCTATGTCGACGCCTGGGCCTCGAAGATCGAGCGTATCGGCACCGAGCGCTATCCTTCGCAGGCGCGGGGCAAAATGTACGACTCGCTGATCATCACCGTCGAGATCGACAAGCACGGCAACGTGGTCGATGTGATCATCAACCGCAAGTCGCGCTACGAACCGCTGAACCGTGCGGTGCGCGAGATCGTCTATGCCGGTGCGCCGTACGACCGCTTCCCGCCCGAGATGGCGCGTGAAGGAGACATCCTGCAGATCGTGCGCACCTGGACCTTCACCAATGACTCGTTGTCCACCGAATCGATTCGGGTGCAGTGAGCGCAGCGCCGTCGCAGTTCGCCAACATCAGTCCGCCATGTTCAGCGCACCAAACCCAACCCTTTCCGCATCCCCAACATGACAGACCGCTACGCCGTCATCGGCAATCCGATCGCGCACAGCCGCTCGCCGGACATCCACGCGCAATTCGCCGCCCAGACCGGACAGCAGATCCGCTACGAGCGATTGCTCGCGCCGCTCGACGGTTTCGTCGCCGCGGTCGATGCTTTTCGTACTGCCGGCGGACGCGGATTGAATGTGACCGTACCGTTCAAGCTGCAGGCCTGTGACTATGCGGATCGGCTCTCGCCGCGGGCCCAGGCCGCCGGCGCGGTCAACACGCTGGTGTTCGGCAGCGACGGTGTCGAGGGCGACAACACCGACGGTGTCGGGATGGTGCGCGATATCGCCGGTCGTCATCAAACCGTACTCGACGGTCTGCGGGTGCTACTGGTCGGCGCGGGCGGTGCGGCGCGAGGCGTGCTGTTGCCCTTGCTGCAGGCCGGGGTCGCCGCGGTGCTGATCGTCAACCGCACGCCCGACAAGGCGCGCGCGCTGGCGCTGGCGAGCGCCGATTCCCGGGTCACCGGCTGTGGCTTCGATGAGCTGGGCAAGGCCGGGCGTTTCGATCTGCTGGTCAACGCGACCTCGGCGGGCCTGGACGATGCCGCGCCACCGTTGCCAACATCCTGTTATGCGAACGCCCGGCTTGCCTACGACATGGTCTATGGCGCGCGTCCGACACCGTTCATGCAAATCGCCCGCAGCCAGGGCTGCGCGATGAGCTGTGACGGACTGGGCATGCTCGTCGAGCAGGCAGCCGAGTCGTTCAGGATCTGGCGTGGCGTCATGCCGGAAACCGAGCCGGTCTACCAGCAGTTGCGCCAGACCCTGGTCGCCGGCTGAGCGGTCAGCTGCCTGGTAGCTCTTGAGGTTTCCGATGGCGGCATCGCGCAACAAGACCGCGCGCCCCGACGCGCCCTCCAGCCGGACAGGGCGTCAGCAGGCGCGGCGCGCGCGCCTGCATCGTTCGTGGTCGCGCCGGCTCGCAGGCGTGCTGACCAGGCTGATGCTGGTGCTGCTGGTCGCGACGCTGGCGGTTCAGGGCTGGTTCTTGGTGCAGGTGATCTGGTGGAAATGGAATGACCCTGGGCCGACTCGCGTAATGCGCGCGCAGCTGGAGCGGCTCAGAGTCGACGATCCGGCGTTCGAGCTGCAGCATCGCTGGGTGGCCTACGACAAGATTTCGGTTCACTTGAAGCGCGCGGTCATTGCCTCGGAAGATGCGCGCTTTACCGCGCACGAGGGCATCGACTGGGGTGCGATCGAACAGGCCTACGAGGACAACCGGCGGCGTGGGCGAGTGGTGCGCGGTGGTTCGACGATCACCATGCAGCTTGCCAAGAACCTGTTTCTGAGCGCAGAGCGCAGCTACCTGCGCAAGCTGCAGGAACTGATCCTGAGCTACATGCTCGAGGCGGTTCTCGACAAGCGCCGGATCCTGGAGATCTATCTGAACATCGCCGAATGGGGCGTGGGGGTGTTCGGCGTGCAGTCGGCGGCCGATCACTATTACCGCTTGCCTGCGGCCGCGCTCGGCCCGGGACAGGCGGCCACGCTGGCGGCTATGCTCCCCAGGCCTCGTCACTACGACCTGAACCGCGACTCGGAAAGTCTACAAAGGCGCGCTGAGCGGGTTTTGCGCTGGATGCCGCAGACCGCGATCCCGTGACTGGCGAGCCGGCGCGTCGCAAGGGTGAGCGACACTCGGCGAAAAATTCCCGGCGTGTGAACGCTGCGGTGCAGTGCGGCGCGATACAATTTGCGTATCGCCATTGCCGCTGCATGCGGCTGCGGAGCAATCCGCGCATTTCATCGTGGACAGCAACCCTCGAAGTCAACCCTATAGCAGTACCCCTAGCACCGAGAGCTGATCCCGCGCTCGGCTGCACGGGGTGCCCGTGACCATGGCCGAGCAAAATCCCGACATCCTCGCCGACAACGCCGCGTCCGATCGCGCACCGCAGCAGCCGCGTGATCCGGAGGAGGCAGCGCGCGCACTGGCGCAGGTCCAGGCGTTGCTGCGTCGGCATTCGCTCGTCGAGCAGGTGAGCGCGCGCCAGGAGCGCGAAGACGGCAATGAGCGGCGCGAGCTTGTCGAGGAACTGGTCGGTGAACTGGTCCAGCCGGACGTGCTCGATGAGCTGCGCTCGCGGCTCGATCAGCTGCACCCGGCCGATGTCGCGTACATCCTGGAAGCGCTTCCGCCCGAAGAACGTCTGATCACCTGGGACCTGGTCCGCGCCGAGCGCGATGGCGAGATCCTGCTTGAGGTCTCCGACTGGGTTCGTGAAACCCTGATCGAATCGATGGACCGCGACGAACTGGTCGACGCGGTCGAGTCCCTGGACGCCGACGAGATCGCGGATCTCGCACCAGACCTGCCGCGCGATGTCGTCGAGGAAGTCAGCCGGCAGCTGACGCAGGCCGAGCGTGACCAGTTGCGCGCCGCGATGTCCTACGACGAAGACAGCGTCGGCGCGCTGATGGACTTCGATCTGGTCAAGGTGCGCGAAGACGTGACGCTGGAGACCGTGCTGCGCTATCTGCGGCGCTTCGACGAGCTGCCAGACCACACCGATCAGGTCTTCGTGGTCGATCGTGACAATCGCCTGCGCGGGGCGCTGCCGCTGGGCGATCTGCTGATCAACGAGCCCGACGCGCTGGTGTCCGAGGTCATGCATCGCGATGTCCTGACGCTCGATGCGATCGATGAGGCATCCGAGGCGGCGCAGGCGTTCGAGCGTTACGACCTGGTCTCGGCGCCGGTGCTCGATACCGATGGTCGCCTGATCGGGCGCCTGGTGGTGGCCGACGTGCTTGACCTGATCCGCGAAGAAGGTGAAAGCGATTTGCTACAAAAGGCCGGCCTACGCGAGGAGGAGGATCTGTTCTCGTCGGTTTGGGATTCCGCCAAGAATCGCTGGCTGTGGCTGGCGCTGAATCTGTGTACCGCGTTTTTTGCGTCGCGGGTGATTGGCGCCTTTGAGGGCACGATCGAGAAGGTGGTCGCACTGGCCGCACTGATGCCGATCGTAGCCGGTATTGCCGGCAATTCCGGAAACCAGACGATGGCGCTGGTGATCCGTTCGCTGGCCCTCGGGCAGATCACCTCGGGCAACGCACGACGCCTGCTCTACAAAGAGTTGGCGGTCGCGGCGCTCAATGGTCTTGTGTGGGGCGGGGTAGCCGGCAGTTTCGCTTGGTGGCTTTATCGCGATACGCCAGAGGGCGTACTGCTCGGCATGACGATGATGCTTGCGATGCTGCTCAACCTGCTGCTTGGCGCACTGATCGCGCTGGCGGTGCCTCTGGTTCTTGAGCGGTCCGGTCGTGATCCTGCCATCGGCTCATCGGTGCTGCTCACGTTCAGCACCGATTCGATGGGATTTTTCATTTTTCTGGGGCTCGCCACGCTGCTGTTTCGCTGACGCGCCAACGCTGGCGCCAGGCAAACTGCCGGCCGCTCAGGCTTGGGGCGCCGGGGGGCGCGCCTTGCGGCCCGCACCCCCGACGCGTCACCCGGACACTGCGTCTCGTCCGAGCGGACTCAGTGCGCGAAGCGTTCGATGAAGTAGTCAGCGTCGCCGAAGGCCTGGCTGATCATCGTCAGCCGCTTGAACGTGTGGCTGACCTTCATCTCCAGCGTCATGCCCATGCCGCCATGCAGCTGGATCGCTTCCTGGCCGACCTGTCGAGCCGCTTCGGCGATCTTGACCCGGGCGGCAGCGACCACCCGCCGGCGCTCGGCGGCGTCAGTGCCACCATCGACACGTGCGCAGGCCAGATAGGTGATCGAGCGTGACTGCTCGGTGCAAATGTACATGTCGACCATCCGGTGCTGCAGCGCCTGGAAGGCTCCGATCGGCACGCCGAACTGCTTGCGTGTCTTCAGGTACTCCAGTGTCGTGTCGCAAGCGAACTTCATCGCCCCGACCGCCTCGGCGCACAGCAATGCCGAGACGAAGTCGAGTGCTTCGTCGAGCGCTGCCAGACCCTGGCCGGCGGTGCCGATCAGGGCGTCGGCGCCCAGCTTGACGCCGGTCAGCGTGATGTCGGCAGCACGCAGGCTGTCCTGGGTGCGGTAGGTTTTCTGAGTCAGCCCGCCCGCGTTGGCCGGGACCAGGAACAGGCTCACGCCGTCTGCCTCACCCGGCTTTCCCGACGTGCGCGCCGAGACGATCAGCTGGTGTGCCTGCGGCGCGCCGATCACGTTGATCTTGCCGCCGTCGAGCACCCAGCCCTCGCCGTCGCGCCGCGCGCTGGCGGCAATCGCGGTCTGGTCGTAGCGTGAGCCGGGCTCGGTGCAGGCCAACGCCAGCCGGCAGCTGCCCTCGACGACTGACCCAAGCAGCGCGTCGCGTTGCGCCGGGCTGCCTGCCCGTTCAACAAGACGTGCCATCGCGATCGTCGGTGCGAATGGCTCGAGTACCAGAGCCTCGCCGATCGCTTCCATGACCGGGATCAGGTCGTTGGCCCCGCCGCCGAAGCCGCCGGAATCCTCCGAAAGCGGCAGCCCGAGCAGGCCGAACTCGGCAAGCTTGGCCCAGGTGTCTTCGCTGCTGCCCTGCGCAGACGCGACGATCTTCTTGCGGGACTCGAAATCGTAGTTGTTGTCGAACAAGCGGCGGACGCTGTCGGCAAGCAGTTGCTGTTCTTCGCTGAGTTGGAAATCCATGTTTTCGCTTCCCGCTTACAGGCCGAGCGCCATCTTGGAATAGATGTTGCGCTGGATCTCGTTGGAACCCGCGTAGATCGAGGTCTTGCGGAAGTTGAAGTAGCGCGCGGCCAGCGACGCGGTGAACGCATCGAAGCCATCGTAGGCGATCGGCTTGAATGCCTGCGCCCCCGGTCCGGCGACCTGCATCGTCAGCTCGGTCAGAGCCTGCTGAATCTCGGTGCCCTTGATCTTGAGCATCGAGACTTCCGGGCCGATGTTGCCTGTGCGGCGCATTTCGTCCAGGAAGCGCAGGTTGGTGATCTCCAGCGCCATCAGCTCGATTTCCACCCGCGAGAGCCGGTCGCGGAACCGCACATCCTCAAGCAGCGGCTTGCCGCCGACCAGGGTCTGGGCGGCCATCGCCTTGAGTTTGGCCAATTCGCGCTTGGAGCCGCCAATTCGACCAGTGCCCAGGCGTTCGTGGCCGAGCAGATATTTGGCGACCGTCCAGCCCTTGTTCTCTTCAAAGACCAGGTTTTCAACCGGGACCTTGACGTCGTCGAAGAACACTTCGTTGACCTCATGGCCTTCGTCGAGCAGTGTCAGCGGGCGCACCGTGATGCCCGGCGTGTTCATGTCGATCAGCAGGAAGCTGATGCCGTCCTGGCGCTTGGCGGTGTCAAAATCGGTGCGCACCAGGCAGAAAATCCAGTCGCCGTAGTGGCCAAGGGTGGTCCAGATCTTTTGGCCGTTGACCACGTAGTGATCGCCGCGACGCTCGGCACGGGTCTTGAGCGATGCCAGGTCGGAGCCCGAGCCGGGCTCCGAATAGCCCTGGCACCAGAAGTCGTCACAGTTGTAGATGCGTGGCAAGAAGCGTTTCTTTTGCGCATCGCTGCCAAAGCGCAGCAGCACCGATGCGCACATCGTGGGTCCAAACGGTGCGATCGGGGGGGCGCCAGCCAGCGCAGTTTCCTCTTCCCAGATGTAGCGCTGCACAGCAGTCCATCCGGTGCCGCCCCACTCGGTCGGCCAGGAGGGGGCGACCCAGCCTTTTTTGGCCAGAATCTTGTGCCAGCGCACCAGATCGTCTTTGGCCAGTTCTTCGTAATTGAGCACCTTCGTGCGCAGGTCGGCCGGAATATTGGCGTCAAGCCAGCCGCGAACCTCGTCGCGGAAGGCGAGTTCCTCGGCGGAATAGTTCAGGTCCATGTGAAGCCTCGCGTCATTGGGAGGTTGAGGATAGCATCCGGACCACCGAAGGCCTGCGGCCATGGCATGCTTTCGGAATGGAGATCCTGGACTTGCTTCCGGACGGCGCGATTCCGCTACACGGCCTGCTGACGACGCTAGGCCTGCTGGTCTACGTGATTGGTTCGCATGCGCTCGGCCAGCGCCGGCATCCGTCGGCGGCGATCGCCTGGGTGATGGCGATCTTGCTGCTGCCCGAACTGGGTGTGCCGCTGTATCTGATGTTCGGCACCCGCAAGCTGCCCAAGGCCGGTCGCCGTGCAGCGACCCCGCTGCAGAAATTACTGCCCGATGAGCTGGCGCCTGTCTCGATGCAGCGACTGGGTGCCGCGATGGCGATGCCGCCAGTGTGCGCGTATCAGGCGCTGGCGGTGCACCAGGATGGCCGACAGGCACGCGAGGCGCTGTTTCGCCTCGTCGAATCTGCGCGCGAACGGCTCGATGTCTGCACCTTCATCCTCGGGCGAGATGCGTTTGGCGATGCGCTGCTCGATGCGCTGGCCGCGCGTGCCCGGCAAGGCGTTCAGGTGCGGCTGCTGGTCGACGGTGTCGGGACTCTGATGGGTGGGCGCCGAGACTTTTCGGGGGTAAGGCAGGCCGGCGTGCAGGTCACCCATTTCGTGCCACCCTTGCGCTCCCCGCTGCAATGGCCGCTGCGCGGGCGTACCAACCTGCGCAATCATCGCAAGATCGTGGTCGCCGATGCGTCGCAGCTCTGGAGTGGTGGACGCAATCTTGCCGGCGAATACTTTGAAGGCAGCGATGGCGGCAACGCCTGGCTTGACCTCAGTTTTGACGCGCAGGGCGCGCTTGCGAGCCAGGCGGCGGCGATCTTCGATGCCGACTGGAACTTCGCCCGTCGTCCCGATCGCGCCTGGGTCGACCTGGGGGCCAGGCATGCCTGGCCTGCGCCAGGGTCGGGCCGGCCGGTCGCGCAACTGCTGCCCAGTGGTCCGGACTACGCTGACGACACGGTCCACACCGCGCTGCTGACTGCCTGCTATCAGGCGCGCCAGCGGATTCTCATCGTCACGCCCTACCTGGTTCCGGACGAGAACCTGCTGTCGGCGCTGGCACTGGCGGCGCGGCGCGGCGTGCAGGTCGATTTCGTGGTGCCGGAGCGCTCTAACCATCGCCTTGCGGACATCGCGCGGCAGCGCCCGATGCGCGATCTTGCTCGGGCCGGCGCCAGGCTCTGGCTGGCCGCTCCGATGATGCATGCCAAGGCGGTCATCGTGGATGAGCGAATGGCCCTCGTCGGTTCGGTCAATCTCGACGGTCGCAGCCTGTTCCTGAACTATGAGCTGATGTGCGTGTTCTATGACCAGGCCGACATCGCCCGCTTTGCGCACTGGTGCGAATCCGTGCGACAGGCGGCGCGTCTTCATCAGCCGCACGAACCGAGCCTGCTGCGTTTTGTTGGCGAAGGCCTGGTGCTCTGGCTGGCCTTTCAGCTCTGACAGCGATGACCCCGGCTCCCCGCATGCCAGGCGCAGGGCCGTTCGGGCTGCGTTGAGATTCGGAGGGTGTCCCTGGTGGTACATTGCCCGGCATCTGACCCGGCCGACGCGAGGCGTCGGTTGGGCATCAAGCCCCAGGAGTGATTGAACGTGACTGCAAACCTGACTGGAGCCAGCCCCGGCCTTAAAACTGTCGACTCCGCCACTGCGGGCGATCCCGGCAAGCCATGCATCGCACTGGTGATCGGCGACCCCGCCGGCATCGGCCCGGAACTGGTTGCCCGTCTGCTCGCTGATTCCAGCGCCAGGCCACCGTCGCGCGTGCTGCTGATCGGCAGTCGCGACGCGATCGAGGCCGGTGCGTCTAGTGCGGGGCTGCCCAGTCCGCTGCAGGCGGCTGATGTCGAACTGGTCGATTGGCCCGGTGTCGGGCGCGGCCCGTTTCCTCGCGCAGTTGCCGGCGCCGACAATGGCGCGTTCATGCTGCAGATGCTCGCGCTGGGTGCCAGCATGGTGCAGCAGCGGCAAGCCGACGCGTTGTGCTTTGCGCCATTGAACAAGTCGGCCCTGCGGGCCGGCGGCATGCAGACCGAGGACGAATTGCGCTGGTTCGCCGAACTGCTCCGATGGCATGGCAGTTGTGGCGAATTGAATGTGCTCGACTCCTTGTGGACTTCGCGGGTCACGTCCCACATTCCGCTCAAGGATGTCGCCGAAAATCTGTCACCTGGGCGCGTAGCTGATGCGATCGCGATGATCACCGAGGCGCTGCGCGCGGCCGGCAAACCGCAGCCGCGGATCGCGGTGTGCGGACTCAATCCGCACAATGGTGACAATGGCAACTTCGGTCGTGAAGAGATCGACGTGATCGCCCCGGGCATCGCGCAGTCGATCCAGGCCGGATATCCGGCCGATGGCCCCTTTCCCGCCGACACGATCTTCGTTCGGGCGCGGGGCGGCGCCTACGACGGCATCGTCACGATGTACCACGACCAGGGGCAGATCGCGATGAAGCTGATGGGTTTCGAGCGCGGGGTGACGGTTCAGGGGGGGCTGCCGATTCCGGTGACCACACCGGCGCATGGCACCGCCTACGACATTGCCGGCCAGGGGGTCGCCAACCCCGGGGCGATGCGCGCGGCCTTTGCGCTCGCCTGCGCGATGGGTGTCCAGAGACGCCGCGGGCTTGTCTGAGCGCGCGCATCGAGCGGGCGGCGTCCCGGTTTCGACCCGTGTGTT
>JALRBB010000012.1 GCA_023257915.1 Quisquiliibacterium sp.
ACCAGGAAGATGCCGGTCAGGATCTGGATGACCAGCACCAGCATCGCCAGCGAACCGAAGAAATACCAGAAGTTGAAGTTCTTCGGCGCGTAGTACTCAGACAGATGCGCCTTCCAGGTTGCGGTCAGCGGGAAGCGCGCATCAACCCAGTTCAGCGCCTTTTGCAATCCGGGAGCGCCAGGGGGGAGTTGTTTCTCGACAGCCATCGTTTCAGTTCCTCAGTAGCTGCGCCGTTCAGGCCTTGTCTTCGCCGACCAGGATGCGGGTGTCGGACAGGTACATATGGGGCGGCACCTCGAGGTTATCGGGTGCGGGCATGTTGCTGAACACACGCCCCGCCAGATCAAACAACGAACCGTGGCAGGGACAAAAGAAACCGCCGGCCCAGTCATCGGGCAGCGAAGCCTGCGGTCCGGGCTGGAACTTGTCGGACGGCGAACAGCCCAGATGCGTACAGATACCGACCACCACCAGGTACTCCGGCTTGATCGACCGATATTCGTTGCGCGCGTACTCGGGCGTGGGAAATGCCGTACGACTGGACTTCGGATCAGCGACCCTGCCGTCGTCTTTCTTGACCGCCGCCAGCATTTCCGGGGTTCGGCGTACGACCCAAACCGGCTTGCCGCGCCACTCGACCCGCTTTAGCTCGCCGGGAGCCATATCTGCGATGTCGACTTCGACGGGGGCGCCAGCAGCAAGAGCGCGCTCGGACGGGCGCAGGCTCTTCAGAAACGGCCAGGCCACGGTGGCAGATCCGGCTGCCCCAACCGCGCAGGTGGTGACCACGGCCGCCCGACGCGACGGGTCTTCAGGAAGAATGGAATCGCTCATTTGCAGGAGTTCCTGAGAATCGACTGGCACGCAGGCACGGGGCCTGACGGCGAACAACTCGAGATTCTAGCTTATTGCGGCGGCCCACTGCATCCCCAGACTGACGAAACGCTGCATCCCGCCTTTCCGGGCTCATCGCGTGAAACAATGGTTGTCGCACAAGCCCTCGCTCGGCCCCGCCTTCCGAATCACTCGCCCGGACGAGAAAGTCGCTGCCGCCGCGAGTTTGTAAAGCCCTGACCAACGAGGAAACGCCATGGGAATGCTCAACGAATTCAAGACCTTCGCGATGAAGGGCAACGTGATGGATCTCGCGGTAGGCGTGATCATCGGTGGTGCGTTCGGCAAGATCGTCAGCTCGCTGGTCGATGATGTGATCATGCCGGTCGTCTCGGCGATTCTGGGTGGCAAGCTTGACTTCAGCAGCTTGCTGGTGCCGCTCGGCCGAGTCCCCGAGGGCACCGCAATGACGCTGGATGCGCTGCGCAAGGCGGGCATACCGGTGTTCGCATACGGCAACTTCATCACGATCCTAGTCAATTTCGTGCTGCTCGCCTTCGTGATCTTTCTGATGGTCAAGGTCCTGAACCGCTGGAAAAACGAGGCACCGGCTGCGCCGGCCGCCCCACCGGCCAGCGAGGTACTTCTGGCCGAGATTCGTGATCTGCTCAAGCAGCGCGCGCCCTAGCGAGAGCCAGGCCGGCTGCGCAGTCAGACTGCCTGAAAATCAGCGCTTGCTGGATTCCCGCAGCGCCGTGGTGCACGGTTCGCGCAACGAACGTTCAGACCGGGTTCGGATCGTCGATGTGGACATGCTCGATGCCGAACCGGGCTGCAAGGGCCTGGCCAACGGCCTGGACACCGTAGCGCTCGGTTGCGTGGTGACCGGCAGCCAGGTACAAGATGCCTGCCTCACGTGCAAAGTGCGTGATCCGCTCCGAGATCTCGCCGCTGATGAAAGCCTGGGCACCCTGTTCATGCGCCTGCTCGATCATGTCCTGGGCAGCCCCGGTGCACCAGGCAACCCGGGAAATTTTCGCTGGCGGCTCGCCGACGGCGAGCGGCACTCGCCCAAGTCGCCGACGCACGCGTGCAACAAGCCCGGCGCGAGTCAGTGGCGAATCCAGATCGCAGACGAACCCCAGGCCGTCCTTGCCGAAACGCCGGTCGACGCGCAATCCGAGCACCTTGGCGAGCTGCGCGTTGTTGCCCAGCTCCGGATGTGCGTCAAGTGGCAGGTGATAGGCAAACAGGTTCAGGTCATGCTCGATCAACAGCCGGATCCTCTCCCTGCGGGTTCCAAGCAGACGCGGATCCTCGCCACGCCAAAAGTAACCATGGTGCACCAGCAGCGCATCGGCACCCGCCTTGGCCGCCGCCCTGATCAGCGCCGCACTCGCGGTCACGCCGCTGACCACACGGGCGATACGGGGCTTTCCTTCCACCTGCAGACCGTTTGGGCAATAATCGGTGAAACGGGCCGCATCCAGCAGCTCGTCGAGAAAGCCCTGCATCTGCGCACGCGTCACACGAACCGCGCCGGCAGGCTGGCGCTGCGATTTCCCGAGTTTCCTCATGCTTCGAACCCTTTGGCTGACGTTCGCGCAGGCGGTCACGATCGGCCTGGCCCTGCTGTTCATCGTCACAACACTCAAACCGGAATGGGCGGTCTCGCCCTCCGGCCTGGTCAGACCCGACCCGCAACGCCCTGCGAACAGCGACGCGAGCGCACCGCCTGACGCCAGCGCCCCGGCTTCGCGCGACAGCTCGATTCTGTCATACGCAAAGGCGGCAAAGCTGGCGACTCCGGCCGTCGTGAACATCTTCACGACCAAATCCGTGCGAGTCACCCCGAACCATCCGCTGTTCAACGACCCGTTGTTCCGGCGCTTCTTTGGCGACCAGTTTTCGCAACAGCAGCAAACGTCCAGCCTCGGTTCCGGCGTCATCGTATCGGCCGACGGACTGATCCTGACCAATCACCATGTCGTTGAATCCTCCGACGAGATTGAGGTGTTACTGGCCGACGGCAGGCGCGCAAAGGCCAAACTGGTCGGAACCGACCCAGAAACCGATCTGGCGGTGCTCAAGATTGCGCTCAGATCCCTACCGATCGTTGCGTTCGGCGACGACACCCAGGCACAGATCGGCGATGTGGTTCTTGCGATCGGCAATCCGTTCGGTGTCGGACAGACCGTCACGATGGGCATCGTCAGCGCGCTTGGCCGCAATCAACTCGGCATCAACACGTTCGAAAATTTCATCCAGACCGACGCTGCGATCAACCCGGGAAACTCCGGCGGAGCCTTGGTCGACACCCAAGGGCGCCTGCTCGGCATCAACACCGCGATCTACTCGCGCAACGGCGGCTCAATGGGCATTGGCTTCGCGATCCCGGTGTCGACCGTGCGCACGGTGATGGAACAAATCGTCAAGACCGGCGGCGTCACCCGTGGCTACATCGGCGTCGAGCCGCAAGACGTGACTCCCGAACTGGCCGAAGCCTTTCGGCTGCCCCGCAAGGATGGTGCGATCATCGCCGGCGTGATGCGGGCAGGCCCTGCCGACCGCGCCGGGGTCCGGGTCGGAGACATCCTGTTCGAGGTCGACGGAAAACCGGTGAAGGACACCGCGTCGATGCTCAATCTGATTGCGCAACTCAAACCAGGGACAAGTACCCGCTTCCGGTTCCTGCGCGAGGGCAAGCAGCTCGATCTGAACATCGTGATCGGCAAGCGCCCCAAGGCGCAGCGCCAGGAGTGACGACAGCGATCGCCACACGCCGCTGCGGTCAGTCGCCCGAGGTGGACTCCTCGGCGGAATCCTTGTCCGGAGCCCTGCTGCGAGCCTTCAGAAAACCCGCCATAAAAATGCCCAGTTCATAAAGCAGGCAAAGCGGCACCGCCAGCATGAACTGCGACAGCACGTCTGGCGGAGTCAGCACCGCGGCGACGATAAACGCCCCGACGACCACATAGCGACGCGCCTGACGCAACTGCTCTACGGTCACGAAACCGAGCTTGACCAGCAACATCTCGACGACCGGAACCTCGAAGGTCAGCCCGAAGCCGAAGAAGATTGCCAGAGTGAAGTCCCAGTACTTTTGCAGATCCTGGAGGGTTTCGGCGCCGGTGCGCTCCGACATCGCGATGAAAAACTTGTAGGCCGCCGGCAGCACGAAGGTGTAGGCAAACGCGATGCCGACCACCAGAAAAAACACGCTCGAAAAGATCAATGGCAGCGCGAACTTCTTTTCGTGCTCGTACAGACCGGGCGCCACGAAAGCCCAGGCCTGGTACAGGATCCAAGGCAGGGAAAGCAGCACCGCGGTCAGAAAGGCAACCTTGGTCAGCGTGAAAAATGCTCCTGCCTGGTCGGTGAAGATCGGCCGGGAGCCTTCCGGCAGCGCCTGGTAAAGCGGCTGCGACAGAAACTTCATGATTTCGCCGGAGAAGTAAAAGCAGACGGCGAACAACACCAGCACCATCAACAGCGCCCGGATCATGCGATCGCGCAGTTCGACCAGATGCGAAACGAAGCTTTCTTCCTGGCTCATCGATTCATGACCTGGCAATGACCGGATCGCTCAGCGACGCCGGGGCAGCTTATGACCAAGCGCCTTGGCCCGCTCGTGTCGGCGCTCGACGACCTTTTCGCGCGAGCGCCGGATGGCGTAGACCTTGTCCCAGTCGGTGAGTGTTTCCGACCCGGAGCTACTCGACGCTTGTGTGCCATCGACCGAACCGGAAATCGAATCGAATTCCGACTGCGCCTGATCAACCGCGCTGCGAAACGAATTTTCCATGCTGCCAGCAGCATCCTTGACCTCGGTTTGCAGCTTGCGCAGTTCGTCCAGGTCCATCTGCCGATTGATATCGGATTTCACGTCACTGACGTAGCGCTGCAACTTGCCGATCCACTGCCCGGCCTGGCGCGCCACCTTGGGCAAGCGCTCAGGACCCAGCACGATCAGGCCCATGACGGCGATAACGACCAGTTCTGAAAAACCGAAGTCGAACATGGATCAACGATCAGAAAAGCGCTATCGGCAGCCTGGCCGAAATCCGGCCCGCAAGCGACCAGAGCGGCCGCAGCGGGCCGCTCGCCGTTCGCATCTTGCTGGATGCGGGCCAGTCAGCTCTTTTCCTTGGCCTCGACGTCGATGGTTCGGGCATTGGTGGCGGCCGGTTTGCTCTCGGCCTCGACCTGGTCGGCGCCGTCCTTCATGCCCTGCTTGAAGCCCTTGACCACACCGCCAAGGTCTGAGCCGATGTTGCGCAGCTTTTTGGTGCCAAAGACCAGCATGATGATGATCAACACGATCAGCCAGTGCCAGATGCTAAAGGATCCCATATGCAACTCCTGGGGCTCGCCCGATAGGCAAGCTGCCGTTTTTAATGCTGGCGAAGAATGCCGGAGCCCAGGGGCTCAGGTCCGCCAAGTACATGGACGTGCAGATGATACACCTCCTGCCTGCCCACTCTGCCATTGTTGATGATGACCCTGAAGCCATCGGCACAACCCTGCTCGCGGGCCAGTTGCCCC
>JALRBB010000041.1 GCA_023257915.1 Quisquiliibacterium sp.
GCGGCTTGTCCTTCAGGCGCTCGCGCATTTCCTGGATGCGCGGGTTGACCGCCTTCATCTTGGCCATGCTGCGGTAGGCATTGGCGTTGAGCCAGTAGAAGGCGGCCTTGATCACGACCACCAGCAGCACGATCGCCCAGCCCCAGTTGCCGACGATGCCATGCAGGAACTGCAGCAGCCAGAAGATCGGCTTGGCGATCGCGGTCAGCCAGCCGTAGTCCACCGTCAGGTCAAGCCCCGATGCCACCGTCTCGAGCATCCGCTGGTCCTGTGGGGCAACCAGCAGCCGGGTCTGCACAGATGTCGTGGCTTTCGGCGCCAGCTCGCCAAGGGGCTGCAGCGCACCAACCGAGTACAGGTTGGTCTCGATCTTGCGGGTGAAGAACTCGCGCGCGGATTTGTCGGTCGGCAACCAGGCCGACACGAAATAGTGCTGGATGATCCCCACCCAGCCATCGGAGGCGCCCTTGGCGTGATCCGACTTGCCCTTTTCGATGTCCGAGAAGTCGACCTTCTGGAATTTCTTTTCCTCGGTATAGACCACCGGGCCGGTATAGGTGCTGTAAAAGTGCGACTCGCCTGGAGGCTTGTTTCCATCGCGGGTCAGCTGCATGTACAGCGTCGGCTTGGCCGCAACCTCACCCTCGTTGGTGATCTCGTCGCTGACCTCGACCACATAGCTGCCGGGTTTGAGTGTGTAGCTGCGCAGCAGCTTGATGCCGCCATCTTGCGCGGCCATCCGAAGCTGGACTGCGCCACCGTCGATCTGTCTGGGACCGTCGACGACGGTGAACTGGCTGCGATGCGTCGGGTAGCTGCTTCCCTGTGCCGCGCCAATCAGGCCGCTTTGCGCCACGTAGACCTTGCCGGGCATGTCGTGCAACAGCACAACGTTCTCGCTGGCGGCCTGCTTGTCATCGGAAGAGGCCTTGTGCTTTAACAGCTCTGCCCGCACCACCTGCGCGCCGGTCGGATCGATATCCAGCGCGAGCACATCGCTGCGCAGCTTCAACGCAGGCGCCTTCGGCGTTGCGGCGGCCGATTTGCCATCGGTCGTCGTGGACGGCACCAAGGGTGCGGCGGCGGTTGTCGTCGGCGCGCTCGGAATGCTGGCATCCGCCTTGGACGGAGCCGCTGCTGATGCGGCCGGCTGCGTAGCAGTCGCACCCTCCTGCGTGGCCGTTGGCTGGGCACCAAACAACGGTGGCTTGCCGTTGTAGCGCTGCCAGCTGTCCCACAGGAACAACAGGGACATCGAAAAAACGACCCAGAGAATGGTGCGTTGCATCTGTAGCATGAGCGTTCAGTCCGTGCGTGCTGGCGGCTGACCGCGCTGGGCGGTCGGCCATCTGGATTGCCGAGCAATGGGCGCGGCGGTCCTTGTTGTGCTGGTTGACGAGGCTGGCGCGCCACCCGGAGCGGGCACCGCGGTTTTATTCGAAGGCGGAAATGTATCAGGCACGGGGTCAAGACCGCCGTGATTCCACGGATGGCAGCGGCACACGCGGCTCAAGGTGAGCCAGCTGCCGGTGACTGGCCCATGCCGGCGCAGCGCGTCGAGTGCATATTCCGAACAGCTCGGAAAAAACCGGCAGGACGCCGGCAGCATCGGGCTGATCGCATAGCGATAGACACGGATCGGCAAGCTCAACAGGGCGGAGGCCAGGCGCGCGATGCCGGCAAACACCGGCCTGCGCTGTTCGCTTGCGCTCCTGGGCACCGCGATCTGGTCCGGGCTTTTCATGTCGGCTTTGCTGGCCTGCCTTGGACGGCTTGGTCGGCCTGGTGACCTTGCTGGCTATGATCGCCCGGCTGGCTCAGCCGGCGGGTGAGTCTGGCCAACAGCTGGTCGAGTTCCTCGCGCCAAAGCTTTTTGAGCGCTGGCCGTCCGATCTCTCGCCAGGCGGGCTCGGCTCGCCGCAGCTTGATCATCGCTGCCGCCGGCATTTGGCCCGATACCCATCCGGCATGGCGCCAGGCCTCTCGCGCGACGCGTCGGACGCTGTTGCGATCAACCGCACGGGCCAGCTGACGTTTCGGCACAGAAAACCCGAGACAGATTGATCGGGTTTCTGCGTTTTTGCCACCAGGCTTGCCACCAGACTTAAGGTCAGCGAGTTCGCCGCCATCCGGGCCGGCGGGCTGAAGCCGCGACTGAGTTGGCGCAGATGTCGCTGCGTGACCGGCACGGGTTCGCTGCAAGGCTTGCTCTTGCAAGGATCGCAAATGCTCGAACTCGGCCGTGCTCAGCGTGCAAATCACGAAATGCGCGCTGCTCAAAGCCGGGCGACGACGCGCCAGCGCGGCGAACACCGGGTCAACACGCTGCATGGCCATCAGAACACCTCACCGGATGCGCATATCAGGCGATCGCATCGGCCAGCCTTGCTGGGCATCTGCACCACCTGAAGCAACATCACCAAAGCGCGTCAGCAAGTCGGCGCAACCGCTCTGACCGAGCAAACACCGGGCACGACCAGGCGCCTTGCCGCCACGGCTGCCCGTGGTTCAGTGTCCGGACTCATGCGCAGCCGGGCTGTGACCGGTTGACGCGCAGGCCGGAACCCGCATCCGCTTGGCCGGGTCTTGTTCAGACCGCCAGGCGATGACGACCCTTGGCACGTCGTGCGCGAATCACTCCGCGACCACCACGCGTTTTCATGCGCACAAGAAAACCATGCGTGCGCTTGCGACGCACGACGGAGGGCTGATAGGTACGTTTCATGGTTGGACTCTCAACAAAAAGCCCTCCATTACACCTCAACCAGTGGACTTCGTCAATTCCAGGCCTGTGGAAAACTCCGTCCAACGCGGTACAATACGCCCCCTGCCAGGCCAACTTATCCACCGCCCGAGGCGACGGTCAAGTCCCGGTGATCCGGCCTTAGCCGGCTCATCTGTGCCGTTTGCCTGGCGAGTTTTTTCCGTTCCTACCGTCGTAACCGATCGCCTACCGATGCAAGACCACTGGCTAGCCTGCGCCTCAAAGCTCGAACATGAGGTGCCCGCACAGCTTTTCAAGACCTGGATAAAACCATTGGTTTTCTTAGGTTACGATGAGAGTGAGCGCTTGCTTAAGATCGGAGCCCCGAATCAATTCAAGCTGAACTGGGTCCGAACCCAGTTCGGCTCGCGCATCACCCAGCTGGCCAGCCAGATGCTTGGCCCAGAGACCCGGGTCGAATTCGAGGTCGCGCAGCCCGCCCCGGCGTCCTCGGACGAAGCGGGCGGACGAATGACCGATCGCTTTCCCGAGCTGGCTGCCCGCGCCAACCTGGGCAGTGACTCGCAGACTGCACAAGCCGGTGGCTCGATGCCACGACCAGAATCGCAGACCGGTAGCGTCGCGGGCACAACGAGCGCTGAGCGCTCCGCGCCAGACTCCAGGCTCGCAGCCCCTGCACCGGATCGCAGCCGGATGCGTCAGGACCTGAGCTTCGAGAACTTCGTCACCGGCAAGGCCAACCAGATGGCGCGGGCCACCGCGCTGCAGGTGGTCGACAAGCCGGGCAGCTATAACCCGTTGTTCCTGTACGGTGGTGTCGGCCTTGGCAAGACCCATCTGATTCATGCGGTGGGTAATGCATTCCTGGAGCGCAATCCGGCCGCCAAGGTTCGCTACATCCATGCCCAGGAATACTTCGACGAGATGGTCCGCGCAATCCAGCGCAAGACCTCCGAAGAGCTGAAGAATTATTACCAGTCGCTTGACCTGCTGCTGATCGACGACATCCAGTTTCTATCCGGCAAGCCCCGCACGCAGGAGGAGTTCTTCTACACCTTCGACGCGCTGTACGCGGCCCGCAAGCAGATCATCATCACCTGCGACACCTATCCGAAGGAAATCTCCGGCATCGAGGAACGGCTGATTTCACGCTTTGACTCCGGCCTGATTGTCGCGATCGAACCCCCTGAACTCGAGATGCGGGTCGCCATCCTGCTCAAAAAAGCCGAGCAGCAGTCTGCCGACCTGCCAGAAGATGTTGCGTTCTTCATCGCCAAGCACTTGCGCTCGAACGTGCGCGAGCTCGAAGGCGCGCTGCTACGCGTGATCGCGTTCGCCGGTTTTCGCCAGAAGCCGATCACGCTGGACCTGGCCAAGGAGTCTCTGGAGGATCTGCTAGCGCTGAACCGCCGTCAGGTTTCAGTCGAAGTCATCCAAAAGACCGTCGCGGACTTCTTCAAAATCAAGACCGCGGATATGTACAGCAAGCGCCGGCATGCGCACATCGTGCTGCCGCGCCAGATCGCGATGTATCTGGCCAAGGAACTCACGCAAAAGAGCCTGCCCGAAATCGGAGAAGCCTTCGGGGGCCGCGACCACACCACGGTACTGCACGCGATGCGCAAGATCGCCGAGCAGCGCCAGCACGACGCCGACCTGAACCATCAGATCCATGTTCTCGAACAGACCCTACGCGGCTGATCCGCGCTTGCCAACGACAGCGCGCACCGTATTGGTGCGCGTTACCTCGGTGCTCGCCCCCGCTTGTGGGAAAACGGCGGATGAACGGTTGACCAAATGTGGACAACTCGAACTCACGAGCAAGGTCGCAAAAACTCCAGGAATTTCCCACAGCCACCGAACCCGGCTGTCCACAGTGCTTTCCCGCCCGCAAACCCGCACCGACTATGCATCGAGGCGGGTTATCCACGGATTCAGGCCTTCCTCATGAACAACACCAAGAGGAGATAAATAGAAATGCAGTTCATAAGAGCCTCACGCGACGCGATCCTGAAACCCCTGTCCACGGTCGCAGGAATCGTCGAACGCCGACACACCCTGCCGATCCTGGCCAACGTGCTGATGCGCAAGCAGGGCGACGCGATTTCGTTTCTGGCGACCGATGTCGAAATCCAGATCCAGACCACCGCGGCGCTTGGCGCGGGTGCCGATGAAGCCGCCACGACAATGTCGGCGCGCAAGCTGATCGATATCCTGCGCGCGCTGCCCGAAGGTCCGGAGGTGTCGATCTCGGTCACGAACAAGAAGGCCACTATCCAGTCCGGCAAAAGCCGGTTTGCCTTGCAGACCCTTGGCGCCGAGGAATTTCCGACGGTCAACATCAACGAGCATTTCGCGGCGTCGTTCTCGCTTCCCCAAAAGCAGTTGCGACACCTGTTCCAGATGGTCCACTTCGCCATGGCCCAGCAGGACATCCGTTATTAACTGAACGGCTTGCTGTTGGTCACCGACGGGAATGTGGTGCGCGTGGTTGCCACCGACGGGCATCGGCTGGCGTACTGCCAGGCCGAGATCGATGGCGAGCCGCTGGCCCGCAATGAAGTGATCATTCCGCGCAAGACAGTGCTCGAATTGCAGCGCCTTTTGTCCGATGGCGATGAACTGGTGCTGATCGATGTTGCGACCAACCAGGTGCGTTTTCGCTTTGGCGATGTCGAAATGGTCAGCAAGCTGGTCGAAGGCAAGTTCCCCGACTATCAGCGCGTGATTCCGACCGGCTACACGAAGGCGATGACCGTCAGCCGCGAGACACTGGCGGCCTCGCTGGGTCGTGCTTCGATCCTCACCTCCGACAAGTTTCGCGGCGTGCGTCTGACCCTGGCGCCGGGCGCGCTGAAGATTCAGACCAGCAACGCAGAGCAGGAAGAGGCGATCGAGGAGATCGAGGTTGACTATGGCGGTGATCCGATCGAGATCGGCTTCAACGTCGGCTATTTGCAGGATGTGCTCGGCAACCTGAAGACCGAGGGCATCCAGATCGAGTTTGGTGACGCGAATACCAGCGCGTTGCTGACGGTACCCGGTGACACCAGTTTCCGGTACGTCGTGATGCCGATGCGCATTTGACGCTTCAAAAGGTTTTCGCATGTCCGAACAGAATTACGATTCCTCCTCGATCCAGATCCTCGAAGGCCTGGAGGCGGTGCGCAAGCGCCCCGGCATGTACATCGGGGACACCTCCGATGGCACCGGCCTGCATCACCTGGTCTTTGAGGTCGTCGACAACGCGATCGATGAGGCGTTGGCCGGACACTGCGACGAGATCGTCGTCACCATTCACACCGACAACTCCATCTCGGTCACTGACAATGGTCGCGGCATCCCCACTGGCATCAAGTGGGACGACAAGCACGAGCCCAAGCGCAGCGCGGCAGAGATCGTGATGACCGAACTGCACGCGGGTGGCAAGTTCGACCAGAACAGCTACAAGGTGTCCGGCGGCCTGCATGGCGTCGGCGTGTCCTGTGTCTGTGCGCTGTCCAAGTGGTTACGCTTGGTGATCAAGCGTGACGGCAAGCTGCATTTCATCGAGTTCCAGCGCGGCGTACCTCAGGATCGCGATCTCGTCGAACTCGAGATTCCGCAGGGCGTCCCGGCAAATGGTCATTCGCCGGGCGACAAGGTTGCCTGCTCGCCGCTCCGGGTCACCGGCACCACCGAAAAGCGTGGCACCGAGGTGCACTTCCTGGCCGATGAGACCATTTTCGGCAACGTGGAATATCACTACGACGTGCTCGCCAAGCGACTGCGCGAGCTTTCGTTCCTGAACAACGGCGTGCGCATCAAGCTGGTCGATCAGCGCCAGGGCAAGGAAGACGATTTCGCGTTCGCCGGGGGTGTCAAGGGCTTCGTCGAATACATCAACCGCACGAAAACGGCGCTTCACCTGAATGTGTTCCATGCGATCGGCAGCAAGGACACCGACGCCGGTCTGCAGATCAGCGTCGATGTCGCGATGCAGTGGAACGACGGTTACAACGAGCAGGTGCTGTGCTTCACGAACAACATTCCGCAGCGTGATGGCGGCACGCATCTGACCGCGTTACGCAATGCGATGACGCGGATCATCAAAAAATATATCGACGAAAACGAGATCGCCAAGAAGGCCAAGGTCGAGATCACCGGTGACGACATGCGCGAGGGCTTGGCCTGCGTGCTCAGCGTCAAGG
>JALRBB010000466.1 GCA_023257915.1 Quisquiliibacterium sp.
CGCAGGTACTCCATCATCACCAGCGAGTGCTTCTGCTCCTCGAAGAACCACACGCTCATGAAGCCGCAGAAGTCGCTGTCGCTGCGGTTGTCGCGCAGGAACATCTCGGTGGCCGGCAGCGCCGCCCACTCGGTGATCGCGTTCATCTTGATGGTCTGGGCCTGTTCGTCGGACAGCAACGAGGCGTCAAACGCGCTCCAGTCGATGTCGTCCTCAAGGCTCCAGCGCACGCGCTCAAAAGACTTGAAAAGCTCGGGATAAAGCATGGTGCACCGTGATAGCTAACCCTTCATTATATCGTGGGGGTGGCCAGCTTGCGACGCAGCCAGCGCATCAGCGCTCCGAGCACCGGCAACTTTTCATAGAGTTCTTCAGCGGCATCCCAGTAGTCGCGGTGCATCATGATGCGGCCGCTGGCGTCGAATTGCAGATGGCTGGCGCCGCGGATTGTCTGAATTCCGGTCGGTGAGCCGCGCTTGAAGGCGAACTTGAAATCCCAGGTCACGAAGGCCTGGGTGCCGCCATCGATGCGTTCGCGCACGACGAAGTGCGGTTGATCCAGCGCCTCGAACATGTGCGCGAAGATCGCGGCGATCGCGACCGGGCCCTGAACCTCATTGAACGGATCCTTGAACGAAGCCTGCGGTGCGTAGATGGCATCGATCTGTTCGAGATCGTCAGGCGCGAGGGTTTCGAAGAAATGGATGGCGCGATCCAGCGCGCTGGCAGGGGTGTCCGCAGGCGCGCGGACCGATGGCGCCGCGTCGTCCGGATGGATGATCGGATCAGGGGCGTTCGGTTGCGCAGCTGTCATGGACGGTCCTGCTCATCGGGTCCTTGTGCGCCGCTGCGCGAATTCCCGGCGGTGGCGCGCCGCACCAGGCTGAAGTAAAGCCGGTGAGGCAGCAATCCGATCGCTTTCAGCGTCCAGCTCAGGCGGGCAGGGAAGTGAATTTCGAACCGACCCCGTTCCAGGCCACGCAGGATGTGGCGCGCTGCGGCCTCGGGTTCGATGATCGCTGGCATCTGAAAATCGTTCAGTGCGGTCAATGGTGTGCGCACGAAACCGGGGTTGATCAGATACACGCCGATGCCAAGCGGTCGCAGCTCCAGATACAGCGATTCGGCAAGATTGATCAGCGCCGCCTTGGTCGGCCCATAGACCGGCGAGCGAGGCAGCCCGCGGTAACCGGCGACGCTGGAGACAATCGCCAGACCGCCACTGCGCTCGCGCCGCAGCATCGGCAGCAGGACCGCCAGCCCGTTGAGCAGGCCCTCAAAGTTGACCCGCGCGATGCGGCGAGCGGTCGCGAGCTGGAAGTTCGCGGTGTCCATCGGTTCATAGGCTGCAGCCAGCCAGATCGTCAGGTCGATCGATCCCCAGCGCGCCAGTAGCTCACGATGCGCGTTGGCAAGCGCATCAGCGTCGCCAACGTCCACCGGCAGCGCAATCGCGTCGGCGTCCGCCCGCTCGACGATTGCGTTCAGAGCCGCGTCGCTGCGTGCGGACACCGCCAGGCGGGCACCCTGGGCGATCAAGGCATCCGCCAGCGCCGCACCAATGCCGCTGGAGGCACCGACCAGCCAGACCCGAAGCCCGCGCCATCGGGTGATCCTGGGGTTCAGCGCGAGCTTCACGGACGTTTCGCCATCGACAGCGTGACCTCGCCGAGCCGGATGCCGAACTTGCGCATCACCGCCCGGTTCAGCATCACGCGTTCGTCGACCAGGAACATCCAGTCGTCGAATTCAAATTCCCACGAGCGGCCATCGACCGGGATCGTCATCGCGTAGCGCCAGTGCAATGCATTGCCCGCGACGCTGCCCTGGGCCTGCCCGACCACATCGTCCGCAGTTCCGACATAGCGGCCCGGACCGACCTTGCGCAAGGTCCAGATTCGCTTTTGACGCTCGCCATCGGACCAGACGAAGTCTTCGTCCAGAGTGCCTGTGTCACCGCTCCAGCTCGCCCGGATCACAACGGTAAATCTGCGCTGCACCTTGCCGGAGCGATCCTGGAACATGCCCCATCCGTCGATCGTGCCGTCAAAGAATCGCTCCAGCGAAAGCTCTGGTTTCTGTGCGGCGTATTCGGCTGGATCGATGGATGCGCAGCCAGGTAGCAGCATCGCCGATGCCGCGGCCAAGGCAGCGGCGGCCTTGCGAAAGGGCTTTCCGAGCCATGGTCCGGAGCTGGACGGGTTCATCGCAATCCTCCATTGCTGGCGAGGACGCGTTCGCCATCGCCGGTGGTTGACCAGGACAGCAGGACCAGGCCTGCCGTCAGTTTCAGGGCGCAGGGCAGGGCGGCATACGCAAGGCTTAGCGCCAGCGTCGATTGGCCTGGCTGCCCAGGCGAATATCCCGCCCAGGAAAGCGCCGGTAACGCCAGGCCTGCGGCCAGTGCAAGATTGGCCTTGGTCGCCAGGTTCCAGATCCCGAAGTAGGCCCCGCCATGGCTGTTTGCGTGGCCGGCCCTGGCGATGACTCCCGACAGCATCGCGACCGGCAGCGCCAGGTCGCTGCCCAGAGCCAGGCCGGTCAGTATGCAGATCAACAGGAACCCGATCCTGTCGGAGTGACCCAGCCACAGGGCTCCGATGAACGCGAACACCGCAATGCCGATACCCAGCAACCACGCGTTGCGCAGTCCGATTCGCGAGGCC
>JALRBB010000158.1 GCA_023257915.1 Quisquiliibacterium sp.
TTGATGCGCCCGCCAGCATGCCGATGGCGTAAATCGGGCATCATTCACGCAATGCGAGGTTGCCGATGAATGATCTGATCCTGCACCACTATCCCGAATCGCCGTTCGCCGAAAAGATTCGGCTGCTGCTTGGTCACAAGCAACTGGCCTGGCGGTCGGTGATCATTCCGGCCGTGATGCCCAAGCCGGACCTGGTCCCACTGACCGGCGGTTACCGGCGTACGCCGGTGCTGCAGATAGGGGCAGATGTGTATTGCGACACCGCGCTGATCGCGCGCGTGATCGACCGGCTGCATCCGCAGTCGCCGATTTTCCCGGATGCCAGTGCGTTGTCGGATCTGGCGCTTGCGCAGTTCGCCGATCAGCATCTGTTCGCCGCTGCGGTGACCTATGCGTTTCAGCCGGCCGGGTTGGCTTCGGTGCTGCAGGGCATGAGCGAACAACAGGTGCAGGCGCTGATCGAGGATCGCAAGAGCTTTCGCAAGGGTGGTAACGCTGCACGACTGCCATTGCCGGAGGCGGCCGCGTTGCTCAATGCCGTGTTGCCGCGCCTGCAGGCGCAACTTGCTGACGGTCGACCTTTTCTGGAAGGTTCTGCGCCTCGGGTGAGCGACTTTTGCGTGTACCACCCGCTTTGGTTTATCGAGCGAGCGGGTCCGCTCGCGGCCATTCTGGACCCCTATCCGGCGCTACGCGGATGGCTCGGTCGCATGAAGTCGATCGGTCACGGCAGCCCCGAGCCGCTCGACTCGGCCGATGCGCTACGAATCGCCCGCGAGGCGACACCGGCGATCGTCGCGGGCCGAAGTAGGCGTGAGATCGATGGCTTTGGGGTCGGGGACCAAGTGCTCATCGCCGCGACCGACTATGGCGTAGATCCGGTTGCTGGCACCTTGGTCGATGCGGATGCCGATACGCTGGCAATCCGGCGCAGCGATCCGGCGGCAGGCGATCTGGTCGTGCACTTTCCTCGCATCGGTTTTCGCCTGACCGCGGCAGGCTCCTGAAGCCGCGCAACACGGGCACGGGAGTGGCGATGCAGCAGGTGATGCTTGCCGATGGCGCGATGATGCCTAAGCTCGGCATGGGCACCTGGCACATGGGCGAGAGGGCTCGCGATGAAGCCGCGGAAATTCAGGCGCTGCGACATGGCCTGGATCTTGGGATCGGCATGATCGATACCGCCGAGATGTATGGTGACGGCGGCGCCGAAAAGGTCGTGGCTCAGGCCATTGCCGGCCGGCGCGACGCGGTCTTTCTGGTCAGCAAGGTCTATCCGCACAATGCGAGTGCGCGCGGCGCAATCGCGGCCTGCGAGCGCAGTCTGACCCGTCTGGGCACCGACCACATCGACTTGTACCTGCTGCACTGGCGTGGTTCGATTCCGCTCGAACAGACGCTTTCTGCCTTCGAGCGCCTGGTGCGCGACGGCAAGATCGGTCGCTGGGGCGTGAGCAACCTTGATGTCGACGACATGCATGAACTCGCCGCGCTTGACAATGGCCACAACTGCGCCCTCGACCAGGTCTACTACAGCCTCTCGCAGCGTGGCGTCGAACATGATCTGTTGCCCTGGCTGGAGGCGCACTCGATGCCATTGATGGCCTACTGCCCGCTGGATCAGGGTGCGCTGGTGCGTGATCCTGTGCTGGGCAGGATTGGGCGTGAGCATGGCGCCAGCGCGGCGCAGATCGCGATCGCCTGGCTGATGTCACGGCCTGGTGTCGTTCCGATCCCCAAGGCGGGTCGCTTGCAGCACGTCGAGGAACTGGCGGGTGCCGACGCAATCAAACTGACCGCGCAGGATCTGCTCGATATCGACCAACGATTTCCCGCGCCCGGACGCCGCCAGCCGCTGATGATCGTCTAGCTGCATGCCGCAACCCGGCCAGGCGCAGTCGACAAGCCAACCAGGAAGCGGGTACGCTAGATCGAACGACTGGTGGGCCGCATGCGAACGCCGCCACGAGCATCCGGTCGATCATTCAAGCTTTCGGAGGAGGCGACATGCGATTCATGGCAGCAATGGTTGCGGTCTTGATGTTTGCGCTTGGCAGCAGCCTTGCACAAGCCCAGGGCAGCGTGGAAGTTCAATGGCTTGGCCAGGCGGCCATGAAGATTACGACTCCAGGCGGCAAGGTCATCCTGATCGACCCGTTCCTGACCAAGAACCCGAAAACTCCGGCGCAATACAAAAATCTCGATGCCGTCGGCAAGATTGACCTGATTCTTGTCACGCATGCGCATGGCGACCATCTCGGCGATGCGCCTGAGCTCTCGGCCAAGAACAACGCAAAGATCATTGCCCCCAATGGTCTGTCCTTGTCGCTGATCGAGCTTGGCGTGGTCAAGCCCGCGCAAGTTCTGCGCATGAACAAGAGCGGCACGGTCAGTCCGATCGGTCCGGGTGTCAAGGTCACGATGGTCGCGGCTGAACACAGCTCGGAGCTCTCTCATCGCAACCCGTCTACGGGCAAGGATGAGATTCATGTCGGTGGAGAGGCGGCCGGCTTCATTGTCGAACTCGAAAACGGGTTCAAGATCTGGCATATGGGCGATACAGGTCTGTTTGGCGACATGAAGACGATCGCCGAGATCTACAAGCCGGACCTGGTCATGATGCCGATTGGCGGGCATTTCACGATGGGGCCGGTGGAGGCTGCGCTGGCCACTCGCGAGTGGATCAAACCGCGTTTCGTGATTCCGATGCACTACGGCACCTTTGCGTTCCTCAAGGGCACCCCGCAGGAGTACAAGCAGGCACTCGGTCAGAGCAATACCCGGGTGTTGGTGCTCAATCCGGGCGACGTCGCGGGTTTCTGATTGGTCTTGCGCGAGTCCGGCCACAGGTTGGGCTCGCTGAAGAGCCGAACAGAGCCGACCGCGACACTCAGGTCACGGCATGTCGCTGGGCGTAGCGAGGATCCCGCCAGGTTCCGGAGTCCAGCACTCGGGCCAGCTCCATGACGGCATCCCAGACATCCACATAACGCAGCGGTAGCGGCGAAAAGCCGAAGCGCAGCACGTCAGACGCCCGGAAGTCACCGATCACGCCGCGTTCGATCAGGGCTTGAACGATCGCATAGCCGTCCAGCGGACTGCGCAGACTCACCTGGCAGCCGCGTTGCGCGGGGTCGGTAGGCGAGAGCAGTTCCAGTTCGTGGCGGTCGCAGTGTCGCGCCACCAAGCGAATAAACAGTTCGGTCAGGCCCTGTGCTTTCGCATGCAAGGCGGCCATGCCGCCCAGCGGTTCGGCTGCCAGCACCGTCTGTACACCGCACTCGAGCGCCGTCAGCGACAGAATGGGTGGTGTGCCTCCCAGGTAGTGACGAATGCCTTGCGCGGGGCTGTAGGCTGCCGCGAAATCGAATGGTGCGGTGTGACCGAGCCAGCCGGCCAGTGGCTGACGAGTCTTGTCGACCCAGCGCGGATGCGCCCAAACGAAGGCCGGTGCGCCAGGCCCGCCGTTCAGAAACTTGTAGCCACATCCGACCGCAAAATCCGCGTCGGCTTGATGCAGATCGACCGGGATTGCGCCAGCCGAGTGCGCCAGATCCCAGATCGCGAATGCGCCCGCCGCATGCGCGCAGGCGCTCAGATGTCCGAGGTCGTGGATCGCACCGGTGCGGTAGTCGACTTGCGTCAGTACCAGCGCAGCGACCGGAGCAGCATTCGGGTCAGCGAGCCGCGGCTCGAGTTGAGCTGCGTCACACAACTCCAGTTCAAAGCCCAGATCGGCAGCAGCCGATTGCGCGATATACAAATCGGTTGGGAAGTTCCCGGGTTGCGAGACGACGACCGGGGCAGCCGTGTCCTGGGGTTTTGCCGGATTGGCAGCGAGCCAGAGCGCGAGCGCCGCGCGCAGCACCTTGAACAGATTGACCGACGTGGAGTCGCACACGATCAACTCGCCCGGCCTGGCCCCAACGAGACGGGCGATCTGATTGCCCACTTGCGTCGGCAGATCCATCCAGCCGGCATCGTTCCAACTGCGGATCAGCCCCTGGCCCCACTCCCCGGTCACCACTTGCGCAATGCGCGTCGCGGTCTTCACCGGCAACTGACCGAGCGAGTTGCCATCAAGGTAGATCACGCCGGGCGGCGCAACGAACTGCGCGCGTAATGCTCCTAGCGGATCATCGCGATCCAGCGCCGCGCACTGGTCGCGCGAACTGACCTCGCGGGCGTGTGTCAGGAGTTCTGCAAGGGAGGGCATCTCAGCATGCTACGCGGGTTTGCGGTACCGCCGGCGACGGATTCCGCACCGCGATTGAGTTTCAGGGGCATCGCGCACGAGCGCCGAATCCCGATCCTATAATCAGCTGCCCTTCCGGTGCGTCAGGCACTGCTGGCCTTGTCCGCTCTCCAGACTTGGAGTCGGCTAGCCGGCAATATCAACAACTATCCAAGACGGAGACTTACATGTTCGACAGCAGCTTGAAATCGGCGTTCGCCCGAGTTTTGCTCGCGATCGCATTCCTTGGCGCGAGCGGTGCTGCGTATGCCGACGAATATCCGGCCAGGCCCGTCAAGATCATCGTACCGTTCGCAGCCGGAGGCCCAGCCGACATCTATGCGCGATACATCGGCCAGCGGCTGCAGGAGTCGCTCGGGCAGAATTTCGTCGTCGAGAACAAACCGGGCGGTGGAGCAGTCATCGGGACCAACGAGGCGGCCAAGGCAGCACCAGACGGCTACACGCTGCTTATGATGTCGAACACCCACACAGTCAATGAAACGTTGATCGGCAACAAGGCATACAAGTTGATGAGTGACTTCGTGCCAGTTGCCCCTGTCAACTATTCCGATCTCGTGCTGGTTGTGCACCCGTCGGTCAAAGTGGACAGCGTTGCCGAACTAGTCAAACTCGCCAAGGCGCAGCCGCATCAGTTGAACTATGCGTCGTCTGGACCCGGTACGCCGTACCACATGGCTGGAGAATTGTTCAAAGCGCTTGCTGGCATCGATGTTGTGCATGTTCCGTACAAGGGCAGTTCCGGAGCTCGTGCTGACGTGCTGGCGGGGCATGTGCAGTTCATGTTCGATGCGGTGACGACGATGGTGCCTCATGCCAAGTCCGGCAAAGTCAAGGCCTTAGCCTCATCCGGTAAGGAACGCTCGAAGCTGATGCCCGAGTTGCCCACGGTCGCTGAAGCGGGCGTGCCGGGTTACGAGGCTGTGATCTGGCTCGGCATCATGGCGCCAGCTAAAACGCCGTCGGCCGTGGTTGCCAAGCTCAATGCCGCCATCAGCAAGATCGTCAACAGCGACGAAGTACGCACCGAATGGGCGCGCCAGGGCGCGGTACCGTTGGCGATGGGGGTTGATGAGTTTGGTCGCTACCTGAATGGCGACATTGAGAAGTGGGCAAAGCTGATCAAGGTATCCGGCGCCAAGCAGGGTCAGTGAAACCGATGATTGCGGGTGTGCTCCGGTGCTCCGGTATTCCAGTGCGCGGGCCCGGACGCTCGCCCGCCGTGTCTGTTTTTCCGCTTTAGCTTCTGGGTCTAAGCGTGAGCGCTTGTGAATTCACCTTGAATGGCGTGCCTGTCGCGCTTGAGTGCGAGCCACGACGTGATCTGCTCGATTTGTTGCGCAACGAGCTTGCTCTGCAAGGTAGCCGTCGAGCCTGCATTGCGGGGCAATGCGGCGCCTGTCACGTGCTGGTCGATGGGCAGTCGATCGCGGCCTGCGAGACTCCAGCCTGGTGGGTCGATGGCAAGACGGTGACCACGATTGAGGGACTCGGTACACCGCAGCAACCGCACCGCCTGCAGCGTGCGTTCATTGCCGAGCAGGCTGCCCAGTGCGGCTACTGTACCTCGGGAATGATCATCGCGGCCGCGGCGTTGCTTGAGCGCGAGCCTAGGCCCACCGAGGCGCGGGTGCGAGAAGCGCTCGTGCGTCATCTATGCCGTTGCGGCAGCCACAACCGAATCGTGCGCGCGGTGCTGCGCGCCGCGAGTGAGTCATGAACCTCGCGGTTCGACTCGCTGCTGGCAGTGTCGATCCGAGCGCCGCCAGGCTGCCTGGCAGCCTGAAACTCAATCGCCGGCTGTCGAACTGGTTGTCACTGGCTGGCGATGGCTTCGTCGACGTGTATCCGGGCAAAGTCGAGATTGGTCAGGGCATCCTGACCTCTATTGCGCAGATCGTTGCCGACGAACTCGGGATGCCGATCGAGCGTCTGCGTATACATCCGGCCGAAACCGGTCGCAGCCCGGATGAAGGTGTCACCTCGGGCAGCCTGTCAATTCAAGAGTGTGGCAGTGCACTGCGCCAGGTGGCAGCACAGGTTCGGACGATCGCGATTACTCATCTCGCGAACCGTAATACGCTTTCGGCGGAGGACATCAAGGTTCGTGACGGGGGTTTTTTCGGACCCAACGGACGGCTCGCTGGCTACGCCGAGCTGGCGTCGCAGATTGTTCTGGATGTTGACGCCAACGGTCTCGCAGATCTGAACCGACCAGGTCCTGAAGCGCTTATCGGACACTCGGTGCCGCGGCTGGACCTTCCCGACAAGGTGTTTGGTGTGGCTCGCTTCATCCAGGACCTGGTGTTGCCTGGAATGCTGCATGGTCGGGTTCTGCGCCCTCCCTCGCCCGATGCACAATTAGTTTCGTTGGCTCTCGAGCGAATCACGGCGCTGTCGGGGGTGCTCACGGTACTGCGAGACGGCCGCTTCGTGGGCCTGGTTGCGGAACGCGAGCATCAGGCCGATGCGGCGCTGCGAGTACTTGCAGAGTCGGCGCAGTGGGATGAAACCGCGTCTCTTCCTCCTCAGGATGGGCTCGGGGACTGGCTGCAAGCTCAGCGTTGCGAGAGCACGCTCATCGAGGAACGGGGCGATCCGGATTCTGGCGCCGGAGAGGTGTTTTCGGCGATTTATGACAAGCCCTTTATCGCGCATGCGTCCATCGGCCCCTCGTGTGCGATCGCACAGCGGGACGCTACCTCGCTGCAGGTCTGGTCGCATACCCAAGGTCCGTACAACCTACGTGCCGATCTAGCCATCGCGTTCGCGCTGCCTGCGGACCAGGTGGTTGTTCGTCATGTCGAAGGCGCCGGTTGCTATGGGCATAACCCGGCGGACGATGTTGCCTACGACGCGGCGCGACTGGCTGCCGAGGTCCCGGGAAGGCCGGTACGGGTGCTCTGGTCGAGAGCCGACGAGCTTGCCTGGACGCCATTCGGGCCAGCGATGCGCATCGAACTTTCAGCGCGAACCGGTCCGCAAGGCCAACTTGTCGGCTGGCGACATGAGGTCTGGTCCAACGGTCACAGTCTGCGCCCGGGGCGCGCACCGACGCCGACGCTGCTCGGCAGCTGGCATACAGACCCACCAGCACCGGCGTTGCCGGCGATTAATGCGCCATTGGCTGCCGGTGGTGGAGCCGACCGCAATGCGGTCCCTGGCTATGACATTGCTGCGCTGAGAGTAGTCTCGCACCGAGTGCTCGAGATGCCGCTGCGAAGCTCTGCACTACGTGCTCTGGGGGCATTCGGGAATGTGTTCGCCGCTGAATCCTTCATCGACGAGATCGCCTGTCACCATGGTGTCGATCCGCTCGAGTATCGCCTGCGTCATCTGTCCGATCGACGTGGCCGTGCGGTACTAGAGCGTGCCGCTGTAGCTGCTGGCTGGGGCTCAAAGTTGTCCGATGGCGTGCGCGGGCGTGGCATCGGGTATGCGCGTTACAAAGGCACCGGGGCCTGGTGTGCTGTCGTCGCGCAAGTGCAAATCGAACGCGAAGTTCGGGTTGAACGCCTGACGATCGCCGCTGACGTCGGGCTTGCAATCAATCCGGACGGGGTCGCAAGCCAACTCGAAGGCGGTGCGATTCAAGCGACCAGTTGGGCCCTCAAGGAAGCGGTTCGATTTGACCGCACTCGAGTGCTATCTGATTCCTGGGAGAATTACCCGATTCTGGGTTTCGATGAAATCCCACAGGTTGAGGTTCTGATTGCCTCGGCACCTGACCAGCCCTCTCTGGGGGCCGGCGAAGCGTCGTTGGGGCCGACAGCGGCTGCCATCGCTAACGCGGTTCAGGCGGCGATCGGCGTGCGGGTACGGTCTCTGCCGATCACCGCACAACAGGTGATCGACGCGATGCGATGATGGCTTTGGTATCGCCAGAAATCACGGGGGCGAACCTGAAAGAATCAGGAATTTAGCTAGGCCGAACACAGCAGGAGAAGAATTCGACATGGCATTGAACATTCTGAGCGCGGGAGCCGCTAAGGGCTTGATTAGCGGCCTGGCTGAAGAATTCGAGCAACGCACCGGACAGGGTCTCGAGGGACCATTCGGTGCGGTCGGCGCGATGAAGGAGCGCTTCGATCGCGGCGAACCCTGCGATGTGATTGTGTTGACGGCAGCGATGATCGCCGCGATGGCGCAGGCTGGCGAAGTCGATGTCGCAACGGTCGCTGATCTTGGACGCGTTCGCACCGGTGTTGCGGTGCTACAAGCAGCGCGGCAGCCGGCGATAGCGAGCGCTGCGCAACTGCGTGAGGCAGTTTCGGGCGCAAGTGTCATCTATTTTCCCGATCCCGAGAGGGCCACCGCTGGCATCCATTGCATGAAGGTACTGACCGAGCTTGGCTTGGCAAAGACACATGGTGGACGCTTTCGTACGTTTCCGAATGGCGCGACAGCGATGGCTGAAATGGCGGCGGCGGGTGACGCCGAGGCGATCGGTATTACGCAGGTCACCGAGATCTTGTACACCCCGGGCGTTCAACTGGTGGGCGTTCTGCCCGCGCAGTTCGAACTGGCGACCGTGTATACCGCGGCGGTGACGTCGCGCGCAAAGGACCCGGTGCTGGCGCGTGTGCTGGTCGACCTGGTGAGCGGGTCCGAGTCGGCTACTCGTCGCCGAGAGGGGGGGTTCGAGTAAATCGCAGGATAAGCCGGCGTTTTGCCGGTCGCCCTTGCCTGTGAAAGGCTACCGGGTTTAGGTTAGATCCGCGTCAGTCTTGTTTGGCACGCGTTTCCAGCTGACCAAGATCGAATCCATCTGTTCGCCTGGCCTGCACCGGCGCGCGCACGCCGCACGCGGCGGCATCATCCAGTATCTCTCGCGCCTGCGCGCGAACGTGCGGCGGCAGCCAGGTGCGGTCGTGACCCCAGATACTCGGGCCATAGACTTCATGCGCCTGCCAGGTCGCGTCATGGATCAGTCGCCCTGCCCAGCCGGTCTCGATCATGAAGCCGCCCGGCGTTTTCGAATAGAACGACAACATGTGGTCGTTCGCGTGTCGTCCCAGTGTCACAGACACGCGACCAGGTTCGATCAGTGCCTTGTCGTACAAGCGTCCAACGTCGTCGAGATGCTCGTATTCGACCATCACGTGATGAAACATTGGTTTCGGACCCTCGAGGATCGCAATCGAATGATGCCGCGGGTTCATGTGCATGAACGAGGCACGAAACGGTGCGGTCACGTAATCGCTTAAGCGCAAGCCGACCGCGTCCAGGTAGAAGCGGCGCATCGCGTCATAGTGCGCGGTCATCATGACGACATGGCCCAGACCGAGATCGCCAGTCCGAAAGCCACCGATCGGGCGGTCTGGCATGAAGGCTGGCTGGTCTTGGACCGGACCACAGAAAAATTCGACTCGGTTACCGTCCGGATCGTTGACCCAGTTCATCCGGTCGACCT
>JALRBB010000255.1 GCA_023257915.1 Quisquiliibacterium sp.
ATGAAAACCACCTTACGCGTCGCTGCCGCTGCATTATCTGCCTTGCTGGCCTGCAGCGCATCAGCGCAAGCCGCTTATCCGACCAAGCCGATCAAGATGATCATTCCGCTGGCTGCCGCCAGTGCGGTCGACAATGCGGCACGCATCGTCGTCGAGAAGATGGCCGCGAACATGGGCCAGGCGATCGTCGTCGAGAATGTGCCGGGGGCTGCCGGAACGATCGGTGCCGATAAGCTGGCAAAGGCTGCGCCAGATGGTTACACAATCGGTGGCTTTAACGACTCGATCATGACGATGGTGCCGCATGTGCAGGCTAAGGTGCCGTGGGACATTCTGCGCGATTTCACACCGGTCTCATTGGTGGCTACTGTTGAGTGGGGACTGGTGGTCGGCAATGACACTCCTTTCAAGAACGCCGGCGATTTGGTTTCTGCGGCGAAGGCAGCTCCTGGCTCGATCAACTATGGGTCTGGTGGTGTCGGCAGCCCACAGCACATTGCGATGGAATTATTCGCCGCAGCGGCCGGAATCAAGCTCTCGCATGTGCCGTACAAGGGCGCGACCCAGGCGGCGATTGGCGTCGCTGGCGGCGAGGTGCCGGTCGCGTTCCAGGGTTTGGCGACGGTAACCACGCTCGCGCAGGGCGGCAAGCTACGTCTGGTGGGTGTGACTACCGACGCGCCGATGCCTCAATGGCCAGGTGTGCCCACCGTCGACCAGTCCGGCCTGTCCGGGTTCAAGTTCAATTCCTGGTTCACGATGGTCGCGCCAGCCGGTACTCCGAAGGACATTACCGCACGGTTGCACGCCGAAGTGGTCAAAGCACTGGCCGACCCGCAGGTGCGCAGCAAGCTGCTGGCACGGGGCCTGACGCCCAGGGGAACATCGCCGGCGGAACTTGATGCGGCCACTCGCGAGCAACTCGCACGTTATGGGAAGGTGCTCAAGGCGGCCGGAGTGACTCCTAAATAAGTCGCTCACCGCGAGGCCGCTCAACCCAGCTTGAGCAGCTTCGCGGCGTTGTCCTTCAGGATCAGCGGGCGCACTTCAGGCTTGATTGGCAGCTTGTCGAAGTCGGCGATCCAGCGATCTGGCATCAGCACCGGATTGTCGCTGCCGAACAGCATCTTGTGCTTGAGCAGCGTGTTCGCATACTGAATCAGCTTGGGCTCGAAATACTTCGGTGACCAGCCCGAAAGGTCGATGTACACATTCGGCTTGTGCAGTGCCACCGAGAGTTGCTCTTCCTGCCACGGCACCCCCGGGTGCGCCGAGATGATCGGCATGTCAGGAAAATCGACCGCCACATCGTCCAGCAGTAGCGGGTTGCCGTATTTCAGTCGCAGTCCGCCGCCGCCGGGCATCCCGGCTCCGATTCCGGTCTGACCGGAGTGGAAGATTGCTGGCAGACCCGCCTCGGCGATCACTTCGTAGAGCGGATAGACATCGCGGTCATTCGGTGCGAAGCCCTGGATGATCGGATGAAACTTGAAGCCCTTCACCCCGAAATCCTGGATCAGCCGCCGAGCTTCGCGCACGCCCATCTTGCCGCGCGCCGGATCGATGCTGGCAAACGGGATGCAGATATCCGGATGTTCGGCCGCCGATTCGGCTACCTCTTCGTTGGAGATTCGCCGGATCCCCATGCCGCGTTCATGGTCCACCGTAAACACGACGAATGCGATCTTGCGTTCGCGGTAATACGCAGCCAGCTGTGCGATCGTCGGATGTTTGACCTCATACCGGAAGTACTTGCCGCGCGCCTCGAGCGCCTCGGCTTCAGCCTCATCGGGCAGCACCCGGGTCGAGACCTCGGCGTGCGTGTGGATGTCGATGGCAACGATGGAATCCAGATCGATGTTCGGCATGATGGCTTTCGCGCAGGGGAGTAGCGCGAACCGGGATCGCGCGGATCTCCACGCGGGGCACCAGATTTCCGGTTTGCGCTTAGCGGTGCTTCACGTATATTGAAAAATCTCACGTCAAAGTGAGCCGCCAATATAGCAAAACCCCGTGTGGCAAACCGCTTGGCTGTCGATGTGTCGGCTAGGCTGCGTGCAGGTTTTGTGTTGTCAGCGCTGGGGGCATGGTGGTCACCAGGTCGCGGACGAGAGGTCTGCTCGAGTCGAAAGGATGCCCGCCTGAATGAGCCGTACCCGGGGCCCCAAGACCACGCGCGAGCTGCGAAACCAGCTGTCTCGTGAAGTGCAGGCGCGCAGCGAATTGCGCGCCGTGGCCGATGTGCGTCTGTTCAAAATCGAGGAAGCGGTGTGCCGGCTGCGGCAAAGCGAGGCACGCTACAAGCTGCTTGCGGAAAATGCCACCGACTTTGTGAGTCTGGTCGACCTGCAGGGCACCGTCTTGTATGCCAGCCCGTCGATGGGTCGCTTGTTCAACGACGGTATTGCTCGAAGCGGTCGACTCGAGGACCTGGTCTTTTCCGAGGATGCCGAATCGCTGCGCAGATTTTTCGGCAATCTGGTCGAGCATGGCGGTAGCGAGTTTCTGGAATGTCGACTGCAGTCCGAATCCGGCGAAATAATCTGGGTTGAGGCCAGTGCGCGTGCGATCACCGATGACGCCGGCAAGGTCCAGTCGGTGCTGATGACGTCTCGCGATATCAGCCGGCGTAAGCGCCTGGAACTGGCCATCAGCGATAGCGACACATTTGCAAGCTTCCTGCGCCATGCGCCAGCCGCCATTGCAGTGCTGGACAATGACATGCATTACATCGCAGTCACCGAACGTTGGCTCGATGATTTCCACCTCAATGAACGCGATGTCGTCGGGCGCTCGCACTATGAGCTGTTTCCCACGCTTCCCGAGCGCTGGAAGAAGGCCCAGAGAAGTGCGCTGGCTGGGAACATCGAGCGCAAGGAAGAGGACAGTTTCGAGACAGCCGATGGCCGCACCGAGTGGCTGCGTTGGGAACTCGTTCCGTGGCGGCGAGCTGATGGCGAGATTGGCGGAATCATCGTATTCACCGAATTGATCACCGAGCGCAAGAAGCTGCTCGGACAACTGGTCCATGCGCAAAAGCTCGAAGCGGTTGGCCAGATGATCGGCGGGGTCGCGCATGACTACAACAACCTGCTCGGTATCGTGCTGGGCAATCTGGATTACCTGGCAGATTTTTTGCCGGGTGACGAGAAAGTACGACGTCGCCTGCGCTCGGCAATCGATGCGGCCGAGCGTGGCGCAGACATCACGCGCTCCTTGCTGAGCGTGGCGCAGCGCAAGCGCCTCGAGCTCACGCGCGAGGATCTAAATCAGTTGCTGATCGATACGATGCAACTGTTGCGCTCCACGCTCGGGCAGCAGGTCAAGTTGCGATCGCACCTTGCCGAGGGCAGTCTTGTTGTTCCGGTCGACTCCGAGGGGCTGGCCAATGTGCTGCTCAATCTCGCGTTGAACGCACGCGAGGCGCTGGAAGACAAGCAGGGGGCGCGCGAGGTCTTGGTGCAAACCCGGGTCGAGCGTATCTCCGCATCGCCGCTGCTGTCGGCCGGCTGGTACGCAGTGCTTGAGTTCAGCGATAACGGTTGCGGGATGAGCGAGGCCGTTCGCGTGCAGGCGTTCGAACCCTTCTTTTCGACCAAGGAGCGGGGGCACGGCACCGGGTTGGGCCTATCGGTGGTTGCCGGTTTCGCCGAACAACTTGGGGGTACCGCGCAGATTCAGAGCGAGTTGGGTGTCGGGACCACCGTATCGATCTATCTGCCCGTCGAAGAGAGCGAAATGCTCACGCAGCGCAGGCAAGAGTCCGAGCGTCTCACGGCCCTGCGCCAGAGCGGATTGCTCGACTCGCCCTCGCAATCGATCTTCGATGACATCGTGCGCGAGGCGGCCAGCATTTGCGGTGTTCCGATGGCGTTCATCTCGCTGGTTGATGAGAACCGCCAGTGGTTCATGGCTGCAACCGGATCGCAACTGCGGGAAACGTCCCGCGATGTCGCGTTTTGTGCCCATGCGATCCATGACGCCACGAATATGCTGATCGTCAACGACGCACGCGAAGATGATCGCTTCTCGGGCAATCCGCTGGTGACCGGGGAGCCCTTCCTGCGGTTCTACGCAGGGGTTCCCTTGATTGATTCGCAGGCGCATGCGCTTGGAACACTGTGCGTGCTCGATATCGTTCCCCGGCAGTTGACTCGCTCCCGGCTCGCCGAACTCAGGCGCCTGGCTCGCGAGGTGATGGCCTTGATCGCCGCGCACAAGAAGCAGCTGACCAGGTTGTCCGTGATGCAACCTGAGGAGTCAGCTGGCGTGCAGCCCGAGGTCGCGCCAGTGTCATTGACGGGCGATGCTCCAGATTCGATTGCAGCGGCGCCGCGCCCGAGTGTGCTGGTCGTCGATGACGAAGTCCCGTTATGCGAGTTGGCCAGTACCTGGTTCCGATCGCTGGGCTTCGATGCGCAATGCGTTCATTCGGCGACCGAGGCGCTTCAGCTGCTCGAGAGTCGTAGCTTCGATCTGTTGTTCACCGATGTGGTGATGCCGGGGGGCGTCGACGGCATCGAACTGGCGCACAGGGTCAAAGCCCTGTATCCGCAGACACGCTTGCTGATCACCTCAGGGTACGCCGAGAGTCTGAGTAACGGGCTTGGTGAATTGCCGGCGCCGCTGATCGGCAAGCCGTATCGCAAGCCTCAGCTGGCCAACGCAATCGAACGACTCGGGTTTCGCACCGCCGGCAGCACGCAAACCGTCCTGTGACATCATCGCCATCCAGGTGCTCGCCTTGCGTCCCACCGACGCAGTGAGCTGAGCGTCATGTCGATGGTTCTTGGGAGTGCGAATGCAAGAAGATGAATTGCTGCGCCTGTATGGCGTAATGGCCAGGATCAGAGCCTTCGAGCAAGCGGCCGAGGTTGCCAGTGCCGGCGGGGTCCGGGTGCTCGGCGCGGCGCTTAGCGCGGGTGCCAAAGTGCGTGGGCCGCTGCACCTGTCGATCGGCCAGGAGGCGGTGTCTGCCGGCGTATGCGCGCATTTGCAGCGCGAGGACCTGTTGACCAGTACCCATCGCGGCCATGGCCACACGCTGGCCAAGGGCGGCAACGTGAACCGGATGATGGCTGAGCTGTTCGGGCGGGCCGATGGCAGCAACCTGGGCAAGGGCGGCGCTATGCACATTGCCGACTTTTCGGTTGGCATGCTCGGCGCGAATGGTGTTGTGGCAGCTGGCATGCCGATCGCCTGCGGTGCGGCCCATGCGCTGAAACTGCAGCGTAGCCCGCAAATCGTCGCCTGCTTCTTCGGCGATGGGGCGATCAATCGCGGTCCGTTCCTGGAGTCGCTGAACTGGTCAGCGGTTTACCGGCTGCCGGTGCTGTTCATCTGCGAGGACAACCGGTACTCGGCCACGACACCGTCGGGCCCGATGACTGCCGGTGCCGGTGCTGCGGAGCGTTCGCGCGCGATCGGTGTTCCGGCAGTGTCGGTGGACGGCAATGATGTCGTCGCAGTCTGGCAGGCTGCCGCAGAGCTTGTCGAACAAGTGCGTTCGCAGGGCGAGCCGCGGATGCTCCATGCGCGTACCTGGCGGGTCAAGGGACATGTGTCGGTGGACACACAAGGCTATCGCGATCCGGCCGATCTGGCCGCGGCAATTGCGGCCGATCCGATTCGTCGCGCGCGCGAGCGTCTGCTCGCGGACGGTGTGGATGTTGCGCGCATCGATGCGCTGGATCGTGCTGCAGCCGACGAAATCGCCGCTGCAGTGGCCTTTGCCGACGCCAGTCCGGTGCCGGCGATCGCTCAGGCCTACACCGACGTGCAGACAATCGGGGAGGGCGCATGGCTGTGAAGACGATGAACTACGCGCAGGCGGCCGCGGCCGCACTCGAGCGCGCGATGCGCGAAGACCCGACCGTGGTTGCGATGGGCGAGGACATCGGACGCGGCGGTATCTTCGGCCAGTACAAGGGGCTGCTCGACGCGTTCGGCGCGCAGCGTGTGATCGACACGCCGATCTCGGAGTCCACCATCATGGGTGCGGCGGTTGGCATGGCGCTCACGGGGATCCGGCCAGTGGTCGAGATGCGGGTGGTCGACTTCGCGCTGTGTGCGATGGACGAGATGGTCAACCAGGCCGCCAAGAACCGCTACATGTTCGGCGGGCAGGGCCGGGTGCGGCTCGTTGCGCGGCTACCGATCGGCATCTGGAGCGCTTCGGCTGCGCAGCATTCGCAGAGCCTGGAGGCCTGGTTCGCGCACATGCCGGGGTTGGTGGTCGTCTGCCCGTCGACGCCGCAGGACAACTACTCGATGCTGCGTGCTGCGCTCAAGGCCGAGGATCCGTTCATCTACATGGAGCACAAGGAGCTCTGGGGCCTGCAGGGCGAGGTCGACGAGGAGCTCGAGGCGCAATTTGGCAAGGCGCGGCTCGTGCGCGATGGGTCCGATCTGACGATCGTGTCCTGGTCCGCAGCGGTGCATCCGGCGCTCGAGGCCGCAGAGCGGCTGGCGACGCGCAGCATTCAGGCGGGTGTCATCGATCTGGGGACGATCTGGCCCTGGGATCGCGACGCGGTGCTGTCACACTGTGCCCGCTCGGGGCGGCTACTGGTTGTGCATGAGGCGGTGCGCGCTGGGGGCTTTGGCGCGGAGATCGCCGCGACCGCAGCCGAAGCCACCGGCTGCCGCATCGCGCGGCTAGGCGCGCCGCGGGTGCCGGTCGGCTATGCGTCCGCGCTCGAGGCGATCGCCAGCATCGATGCTGACAAGGTCGAGCGCGCGGCGCTGGAGTTCATCGACGCCGGGGCGCGGGCAACACGATGACCGGCAGACGGTAGCGATGCGCGGGCGCGCTCAGGCCTCGGGCTCGAAGCGCTCGTCCAGAAACTGCTGCACCGTGCGAAACAACTGCATCCGGTTGCGTTCCATCAGGATCGTGTGCGTGCCTTCGCCGATCTCCACCATGCGCCGGTAGCGCGCATTGACGAGCCGGGCAAAGTAGCCCTGCATCATCGTCGAGGGCAGGTCGACGTCCCACTCGGCATGGACCAGCAGCGTCGGCACTTGGATGTCGGCCGGGTCGTACTGGGGTTTGCCGGCGGCCCAGAATTCCCGCCGGTCCTGTACCACGCCATTGGGCGCCCGTAGCTGCGGCGGGTTCAGCGCGGCTCCTGCTGGGTCAGTAGCCAATGTTGCGTCGGCCCATGCGTCGAACCAGCCGTCGGGGATCAGCCCTGAGAGCTTGTCCGGCGGCACCTTGGCGAGCCAGCGCTCGCGCATCTGCTCGCGTGTCACGCAGCGCCATGCGCCGAGCGGTTGCTCCGGCTGGCCCGGGTCGATCATCAGCCGGTTGTCACCGATCCACTGCGGCGCATACAGCACGAGCTTTTCGACCTTGGCGTTGTGCTGCGCGGTGTACCAGCCCATCAGTGTCGTGCCCCAGGACCAGCCGAGCAGGTTCAGACTGTCGATGCCGCGGCGTTGCAAGATGAACTCGACCGCACTGCCCACATCCTGGATGGCAGTCGGCGCACGCACGATTGGCAGGTTCGCCTGCGGCGCTGCGTCCATCTGCGGTGGCCGGGTCGAGCGACCGTAACCGCGCACGTCGACCAGGTAGACGTCGTAGCCATGCGAGGCAATGAAATCCATCCACGACAGGCCGTTGAGCCGTAGATCAAACGCGGTCTCGGCCGGGTAGGTGGCGCCGTGCACGAACAGCAGCGTGCGCTGCGCGCTGTACTGAGCCAGGCTCTTCGGGTGCTTGTTGCGCAGGTACAGACGGATGCCAGCGTCGCTGGCAGGGATCATGAACTCTTCGGTCTGTAGCGAATCGACGGGAACGGGCGTGAAGGCGGTCATGGCACGGTTCAGGGCGAGACAGGTAAGGCTGGCCAGTGTAAGGCCTGGCAACGCGCGAGCGGGCAGGACGAACTCGGTCCAGTCCGTTAGACTGAAAGTCAGAATATGGATCGATAACGCGCCGGATGCACTCAGGATCGCCAATCCAATTCGCAAGGCAGATGCCTGACGGTTCGCGCCTTGCGCAATTTCAGGCTGCTCCCTCGGCCAGGCGAGCGCTTCGATGAGGCGTGTCGCTCTTGGCCTGGCGTGGATAGCTGCGTATCTGCTCGCGATCAGCACGCCGATGCTGCTCCTGGTGGCGTCTGCAACTCCGGGACGAGCCGGATTCTGGTGGGATTTTTCGATGGCAATCGGCTTTGCGGCCGCGGTGACGCTCGGTCTGCAGTTTGTGCTGACCGCACGCTTTCGGCGTCTGTCGGCGCCGTTCGGGATCGACATCGTCTATTACTTTCATCGCTACATGGCGGTGTTCGCGTTCCTGTTGCTGCTTGGACATTGGTTGTTGCTTCGCCTGGTGTACCCCGAATCGCTGGGTGCGGCGGATCCGCGCGAGGCCCCGTTGCACCTGAGCGCCGGGCGTGCCGCACTGCTGTGCTTCGCGCTGCTAGTGCTCAGCTCGATTTGGCGCAAGCAGCTTCGTATCGCCTATGAGCCTTGGCGGGTGATGCATGTGCTGCTCAGCGTCGCCGGTCTGACGCTCGCCGTCGTGCACCTGCAAGGCGTCGGGAACTACTCGCATCTGCCCGGGCAGGCGCTGTTCTGGCAGATCTTCCTCGTGCTGTGGATCATGCTGATCATCTATGTGCGGGTCATCAAGCCGGCGCGGATGCTGCGTCGACCCTATCGGGTTGACCGGGTACGCCGCGAAACCGGCAGCGCCTGCACGCTGGTGCTGCAACCGCAGGGCCATGACGGGTTGCGCTTTGCGCCTGGCCAGTTCGCCTGGCTGACGCTGCGGGCTTCGCCATTCGCGTTTCGCGAACATCCATTTTCGATCGCTTCGTCCGCCACGACCTCGGGCCAGCTGGAGTTCACGATCAAGGCGCTTGGCGACTTTACAGCGACGCTCCCGAACATCCGCGCGGGTGAACTCGCCTACCTCGACGGACCCTACGGCGCCTTCAGCATCGACCGGGTCGAGGCGGACGCCTTCGTGTTGATCGCTGGCGGGGTCGGGATCGCTCCGATCGCGAGCATGCTGCGCACGATTGCCGAACGCGGCGATCGGCGTGCGGTGTTGCTGGTGTACGCAAACCGTCATCGTGACGGCATCATTTTGCGTGAGGAACTCGAGTCGCTGCGTGCGCGGCTCGATCTGCGCATCGTGCATGTGCTGCAGGAGCCGCAATCGCTGCCAGGGGCTGAGGCAGGCCTGATCAGTCGCGAGTTGCTCGCGCGCGTGTTGCCGCAGCAACGCAAGGCACTGCAGTGCTTCGTGTGCGGCCCGACGCCGATGCTGCGTGTTGCCGAGCAGGCCTTGCATGCACTGGGCGTGCCGATGCGCCAGGTGCATTCGGAAATCTTCGATCTCGTCTAGGAGGCTGCGATGCGTGAAAAACTCGCCCGCCGGCTTGCGCTACTGTCTGCGCTGCTGATTCTCGGTCTGGCCTGGCTGTTTGCCGATCTGCAAAATCCGCGTACCGCGACTGCCGCATCTTCGTCAGCGACGTCACCCTCGTCGGCCAGCGCGCCGGGCAAGGCACCGTCCGGCGCCACGGCCTCGCAGGGCGCAGAAATCTTTGTGCAATCCGGTTGCACCCGCTGTCATTCGGTGGCCGGTCAGGGCAGCCGGCGTTCGCCGCTCGACGGCGTCGGGTCGCGCTTGTCGCAGGCGGAGATCCGGCGCTGGATCACACCGAACAAGGCTGAGACCGACCAGTTTGTGGCCCGGCATGCGGATCTCCCGCTGTCCGAGGCGCAGCGCGATGCGTTGACTGCCTACCTGATGGGCCTGCGCAACTGAAGACGGTGCGCGCGGCGCCGCGTGGCGGCTATGATCCCGGTCAATCCTTCGTTCGACATTAACCGGAGAGCCAGCATGCAGGATTCGTCGCTACAAGATGCCGTCGTCGCAGTCACCGGGGCAGGGCAGGGAATCGGACGGGCGATCGCGACTGCGTTCGCGCGCCAGGGTGCGCGCCTGGTCGTCAGCGACATCAATGGCGATGCGGCACAAGCGACTGCGGACGCGCTGCGCGAACTCGGCGTGCAGGCGGAAGCCTTGCGGGTCGACGTACGTAGTCCGGATGACAATGCCGCGCAGGTCGCGCGTGCAGCGGCCAAATTCGGCCGGCTCGATGTGATGGTGTGCAACGCCGGCATCGTGCAGGTCAAGCACTTCATGGATCTGGTTCCGGCCGACTGGGACACGATGATGGGAGTCAATGTGACCGGTGTGTTCCTGTCGATGCAGGCAGCTGCCAGGCAGATGCTCGGACAGGCGCCGCGCGTGGCGGGTGCCCCCCAGGGCAAGATCATCAATCTCGCCTCGATCGCCGGGCGCATGGGCGCCGGTCCGATCGCGGCGCTGATGGCGCCTTACCGTGCGAGCAAGGCCGCCGTGATCAGCCTGACCCAGTCGGCAGCGATCACGTTCGCGCCGAAGGTGACCGTCAACGCGATCTGCCCGGGCATCGTCGACACCGCGATGTGGGAGAAGATTGACCGCGACATGGCCGAGCAAACCGGCGCCGCGCTCGGACAATCCTGGCAGCAGCGTATCGCTGCGATCCCGATGGGCCGCCCGCAGGAGCCGCAGGATGTAGCCGGTGTCGCGGTGTTTCTCGGGTCGAGTGCCGCCGACTACATGACCGGGCAGTCGATCAACGTCGAGGGCGGGCTCGTGATGAGCTGAGTTTGGCGTCGGCCCCGGTCTTGCGCCAGGCCCTGCGCTGACGCGTCATCGACCGGCGGCCTTGATCCGGTACACCTTGCCGGTGTTGCCGTAGGGGCCGAAGGTTTCATTGGTGAGCAAGTACATCTCGCCAAGCCGGTCTTCGGTCAAGCCGATGATGCGGCTGTCGATCTGCATCAGTCGGCGGTAGGACCACAAGCCAGCCCCGGGCTTGCCAGGTTCTGCAACGAAGACCTGGCCACTGGCCTTACGAAAATCTGAACTCCAGTCGGTGAACAGCAGCTTGCCCGACAGTGCTGCAATCTCCTTGCCGCGATAGATGCGCGCGCCGGTGATCGCGGTGCCTACGCCCTTGATGCCAAGCTTGGTTTCCGGATGCGAGGTCTGCATGTTCGGGTATTCGAGCACCGGCATTTGCAGCGGGCGGCCAGCCAGATCGTGGCTGGCGCAAGACTTCGGCGGCTGACGCGGCGCGAGCCGGTCGATGCAGTGGGTACCCTCCATCAATGGCCAGCCGAAATTGCCGGGCTTGGCCACCCGGTAGGCTGCTTCCCAGAGTGTTTCAGCGATTGCGGTCAGGTAGAAGCTGCCGTCCTCGCGGTCGAATGCGATGCGATAGGGGTTGCGAAAGCCCCAGGCCCAGATCTCGGGTCGGCCACCTCCGCGTGCGAACGGATTGCCGCTCGGAATGGCATACCCGGGGAAACCGCGGTCGATATCGATGCGCAGGATCTTGCCGAACAGCGACTCGGTGTCTTGCGCGAGCTTGTCCCAGGTCAGGCCCTCAGCCGGCACGTCGAAGGCCTGCCAGCGCACCTGCTTGCCGATGCCGTGCGAGGCGCCGCTGTCACCCAGACCGATATACAGATGGCCGTCGGTTCCGAACGCGAGGGCGCCGCCGTTGTGCTTACGGCTGGGCCAGTCGAGTTCGATCAGCACCCGTTCGCTGTTCGCATCGACGCGCGACAGGTCGCCGGTCGGCGTCGTGAATTCGGAAATGCGGCGCGTGTAGTTCCAGTTCGCCGGCGCGCTGCTGCGCAAAGGTGCCGAGTAGCTGGCAAACACCCGGCCGTTGCGTCGGAACTCAGGGTGCAGTGCAAAGCCCAACAGGCCGCGTTCCTCGAAGTTTTTCTCGAGTGGGAGCATCCGCGGGCGCAGATCGAGCAGCGGTTCGGCATCGAGCTTGCCGTCGGGCCTGAGCACCCGGACCAATCCGTCCTGCTGCACGATGAAGCGCCGCCCACTGCCGTCGGCCGGGTCGAGCATCTCGACCGGCGAGGTAAGCTCGTCGGCAACCAACTGCAATTCGAGCGCGGGGCCGGCCTGTGGCGTGGCGCCTGCCGTCGCGCCCTTGGCTGCGTCCGGCTTTGCGGCATGTAAGTGCGTCGGCATCGCCGCCGACAGCAGCGCGGCAAGAAGCAGCGGCCGAACAACGCCGCCGATCGCGTTTGCGTGCGTCATTTTGAAGATCTCGCATGCCGTTGCACCACCGGCGTCGGATTTTCGATCTGCTCCGCCTTCACGAACGCGCCGCCCTGGAACTGCTCGGCGCGCGGATCACCGGCCTGTTCGCGGGCCAGCACCGCCTTGGCAAAGCGCTCGCTGTTGTCCTGCGGCTTGTAGCCCAGTCGCTTGGCGTTGCGGTTGTCGTACCAGGAGCGCTTGTTGTTCGACACGCCATAAACGATCTCGAAGCGCACTTTCGGCGAGTCGATCCCGATGCTGACCAGTTGCGCAAGATCGCGCGGGCTAATCCAGATCGCGAGCCGGCGCTTGTCGATCGGCTCGGTGCCGACATTGCCGATTCGCATGCAGAACACTTCCATGCCGTACTTGTCAGAGTAAAGGCTGCCCATCGCCTCGCCGAACACCTTCGAGACGCCGTAGCGGCTGTCGGGTTTGATATAGACCTTGTGATCGATGACCTCGTCGCGGCGATAAAAGCCCACCGCGTGGTTGCTGGTCGCGAACAGGAAGCGCTTGACGCCGTTGCGCCGCGCCGCCTCGTAGGCGTTGTAGCAGCCGACGATGTTCGCATCCAGGATGTCCTCCCAGGGGCCTTCGACCGAATAGCCACCCAGGTGCACGAACGCGTCCACGCCCTTTGTGATGCGCAGCATGTCCTTCATGCTGGCAACGTCAGCCTTCATGAAGCTCTCGCCTGGGTTCTTCCTGACCGGCGCAATGTCCGAGATGCGAATGTCGTACTTGCCGGCGAGCTCACGTCGCAGGTGCTGGCCGACGCCGCCGCCGGCGCCGGTGATCAGGATCTTCTTCATGGATCGGATATCCGTTCAGGGAGTGGTCGATGGGTTGCGGCGGCCTCGCCGAGTTGGAAAGTCTAAACGCGACTTGGCAAAAATTCATGCCATGATCGTCACACCAACAACCGGAGTGACCCCCGCACCATGCTCAGCCCAATGCATCCAGACGGCGCGCCCGAGTGGACGCCCAGCCCGCGCTACCCCGATCCGCTGGTGCGCGTCATCGATGAAAGCTTCAACGCGCTGCGCCTGCCGCTGGCCAAGGTCGAGCGCATTGCCACCGGTTGTCGCTGGGCTGAGGGCCCGGTCTGGGTCGGCGATGCACGCTCCTTGTTGTGGAGCGACATCCCGAACAACCGCATCTTGCGCTGGGACGAGGAAACCGGCGCGGT
>JALRBB010000264.1 GCA_023257915.1 Quisquiliibacterium sp.
CCAAGCTGCTGCCCTTCTCCGAGGCCGAGCCTGGAGTCACCGGGCTGGAGTTGCTGCTGCCGCTGACCCTGAAGTGGGCGCAGGAGGCAGACGTGCCGCTGGCATCGGCGCTGGCGCGCATCAGCACGGCCGCGGCCGGCATTCTCGGCGTTGAGGCCGGGTCGCTGCAACCCGGTGCGGTCGCGGATGTGTGTCTGTTCGATCCGTCCGAGTACTGGGTGGTCGAGCCCGGCCAGTTGTGCAGCCAGGGGCGGCACTCGCCCTTCCTGGGGCGCGAAGTTGTTGGTCGGGTGCGCAGCACGCTGGTCGGCGGGCGCGTGGTGTACGCGCGCGCCGGCTAGGGCTCGCAAGCGCCCCAGCACCTTGCCGCGGACTGCCAAGACACGATGATTGCAGCCGGCCTGCGCCGCGCGTTGCGCCTGCCCTTGCTGGTGGCGCTGCTATTTGGCGGACTGTTCACGGTGCTGCTGCTGTTTCCGCTTGGCGGCGAGCGCTTTCGCCGCGCGGCGATTCGGCACTGGTCGCGGATGCTGGTCGCCGCCTGCGGCGTGCGTGCGCAGCCGCTCGCGGCCGATGGCGTGCCGCCGCTGACCAGACTCGCGCCCGGCAGCTTCGTGGTCGCAAACCACATCTCCTGGCTCGATATCTTCGTCATTCATGCGCAGTCACCCTGTTCGTTCGTGGCCAAGGATGAGATTCGCGGCTGGCCGCTGATCGGCACCCTGGTCGCGCGCACCGGCACGCTGTTTATCGAGCGTGGCAAGCGTCATGCGGTGCACCGGATGATCGAGCATATTGAGCGGCGACTGCTGGCAGCAGGCCGGGTTGCGGTGTTCCCCGAAGGTACGACCAGCGACGGCGATCGCCTGCTGCCGTTTCACGCGAATCTGCTGGAAGCGGCGGTGCGAGCGGGCGCACCGGTGGTGCCGGTCGGGCTGCGCTATGTCGATGCCAGCGGCGCACGGGCACAGGCGATCGAGTTCATCGGCAGCACCACGTTTCTGCAGTCGCTCTGGCAGATCACCGGCGCGGCTGGCTTGCGCTGCCAGGTGCATGCACTGGCGCCGATTGCGATCGGTGAGGGCATGCGGCGTCACCAGCTGGCGCAGCAGGCGAGAGACGAACTAGCCCGCACGCTCGGGCTGCCTTTCGATGACCGGATTCCGGACAACCTGCGCGCGGTGCTCGGAAAACCCGCGCTCAGTCCTGACCTGGCGGCTGAGCCTGTGGGCACACAAGCTGCAGGCAGCGTCGATCCGCGAGCCTGATCGCGGTCAGGCTGCCGCCCCAGACGCAGCCGGTGTCCAGTGCGATCAGATTGGGGCGCAGCATCAGTCCGAGTGTCGACCAGTGACCGAACACCACCGTCACATCGTGGCTTGCGCGCTCAGGTACCTCAAACCACGGTAGATATCCCGGCGGCGGCTGTTGCGGGCCGAGCTTGGCCTTGAACTCCATCTGTCCGTCGGGCGTGCAAAAGCGCAGCCGGGTGAGCGCATTGACGATCAGCCGAAGCCGGTCGGCGCCAGCCAGTGAGTTGTCCCAGCGGGCGGGTTCGTTGCCGTACATCACGCGCAGGAAGTCGATCCAGCGCGGCCCTGCCAGCGCCTGCTGCACTTCGCCGGCCAGCTCCAGCGTCAGTTGCGCATCCCATTGCGGCAGCACGCCGGCATGCACCATCAGATGGCCGTGCTCATAGTGCGCAAGTGGACGGGTGCGCACCCAGTCGATCAACTCGGCAGCATCGGGCGCTGCAAGGATCTCGTCGAGGGTATCAGCGCGATGCGCGGGCCGCACGCCGGCTGCGACTGCGAGCAGATGCAGGTCATGGTTGCCGAGCACCACATTCAGTCGGTGCTGGTTCGCGATCGCCCAGCGCAGCACGCCGAGGGAGTCCGGACCGCGGTTGACCAGGTCGCCGACCAGCCAGAGCCGCGCTGCATTGGTGCCGTCGCTGTCGGTACGGGTGGTCTCGGTGCGAATGCTGTCGCGACCCCCGCGTTCAGGATCGTCGCTTTGGATATGTTCAATGTTGGCGAGCAGTTCCAGCAGGCTGGGCAGGCAGCCCTGGATGTCCCCGATGGCGAACAGGTGCGGGTTCAAACCTGGCGCAGTCCGCCCACATTGTGCAGCGGCACCACCTTGTCGGTTTCCGGGAACGGACTGTATTCGGGAATGAAACGGTGCAGACCCGCGCGAACCTCACGCTGCCCAAGCGGTGTGGGCGATTCCAGCCAGGCCAGAACCTCGCGCTCCCAGGCGTCGGCCGGCACGTCGATCAGCTTGGCAACCCGCAATTTCGGATGCGGCGTCGGCAAGCTGTTCTCGTCACTGGCGATCAGTTCCTCGTAGAGCTTTTCGCCCGGGCGCAGACCGGTGAACTCAATGCGAATCTCGTCTTCGCTGAACCCGGACAGACGGATCAGATCGCGGGCCAGATCCAGGATGCGCACCGGTTCCCCCATGTCGAGTACGAAGATCTGGCCCTGATGGCCCATGACTGCTGCCTGCATCACCAGCCTGCAAGCTTCTGGCACCGACATGAAGTAGCGGCGGATCTCCGGGTGGGTGACAGTGATCGGCCCGCCACGCGCGATCTGCTCCTTGAACTTCGGCACCACGCTGCCGGTCGAGCCGAGCACATTGCCAAAGCGCACGATCACCGAGTCGACCGGATGGCGAGTGCGCCAGCGCTGCAGCAGCATCTCGGCCAGCCGCTTGGTGGCGCCCATCACGCTGGTGGGATTGACCGCCTTGTCGGTGGACACGAACACGAACTTGTCGGCGCCATGTCTGGCCACCGCCTGCAGCAGCCGCCAGGTGCCGAGGACATTGTTGCGCACCGCCTCCCAGGCGTTGGCCTGCTCCATCAGCGGCACATGCTTGAACGCGGCGGCATGAAAGATCACACGCGGCTTGAAACGCGAGAACAACTCGTCGAGCCGGACCGGATCCTTGACGTCGCCAACCAGGCATTGAATTGGCACATTCGGAAACGCGCGTGCGAATTCCTGCTCCATCGTGTAGAGCGCAAATTCATTCTGTTCGAGCAGCAATAGCAGCGCCGGCTCAAAGCGTGCGATCTGACGGCATAGCTCTGAGCCGATCGAGCCGCCAGCACCGGTGACCAGGATCACCCGGTCGCGGATCAGCCCGCCCAGCCCAGCTTCGTCGAGTTGCACCTCGTCGCGCCCGAGCAAGTCGTCGAGTTCAACCTCCCGCACCTGGGACACCATCAGGCGGCCGCTCATCAAGTCATCGATTGGCGGCGGCAACAGCAGCCGGATGCCGGCCGCCTCACAAAGCTTGTACGCGCGCCGGCGTACCTCATGGTCCACTTCGGAGATCGCCAGGATTGCATGACGAATCTCGGTCTGCACGGTAGCCGACACGATGTCGTCCCAGGAGCCGAGCACCCGAACGCCGGCAACCTGCCGATTCAGCTTCGAGCGGTTGTCGTCCAATAGTCCAACAATGCGCCAGCCCGGCACCCGACGCAGCTCGTCGATCAGCCGTAATGCCGTGTTACCGGCACCCAGCAGCACGACCGGCGTTGCCTTTGGATCGCCGCCATCGTAAAGCTGTCGATCCTTGAACCAGCGGTAGGCGACCCTGCCTCCGCCCAGGCACAGCAGTAGCAGTAGCGGGTTGAGCACGAAGACCGAGCGTGGCGGCAAGGACCCACCGTAGCTCCACATCATGATTGCGGTGGGTACCAGCAGGGCCGCTGTGCCGACCGCACCGGCAACCCGCGCGATATCGTGCAAGCTGGCGTAGCGCCAGATGCCGCGATACAGACCATACGCATAAAAGCAGACGAACTGAATCAGCAC
>JALRBB010000487.1 GCA_023257915.1 Quisquiliibacterium sp.
CTTCCTTGGCAGGTCGATCACCAAGACCACCAACGTGTCGGAAGAAACGATGCGCAAGGTCGACGCCGAGATCCGCCGCATTATCGACGAGCAGTACAAGGTTGCCCGCGACCTGCTCGAAGGCAATCGCGACAAGGTCAAGGTGATGGCCGAGGCCCTGCTCGAGTGGGAGACCATCGACGCCGACCAGATCGACGACATCGTCTCCGGTCGCCCGCCGCGGCCCCCGAAGGACAACTCTTCGGACAGCCGCGGAGGCGGAAAACCGAGCGCTCCGCCGCCAGTGGAGCCCGCTGGTGCACCCGAGGCGCCGCCTGCCTGAGAGGTCTGGTGGTAGGGAGTCCGCGGCAGGCCTGTATCAGGCTGGCCGCGGCCCGGCAGCAACGCGGCGGCTCGGTCCGCCGTTTTCTTTTTGAGGGCCATCCCCATGCTTATTCAATGTGGTCGTTTCGAGTTGCTTCTCGAGCGGCCCCTTGTCATGGGTATCGTCAATGTCACTCCGGATTCGTTTTCGGACGGTGGCCGCTTCGCGGCCGCCGATGATGCGATCGCCCATGCGAGATCGCTGATCAGCGAAGGTGCCGATATCCTGGATATTGGTGGTGAGTCGACGCGCCCGGGGGCTGAGCCAGTCGATGCAGCGCAGGAGTGGCGTCGGATCGCTCCGGTGCTCGAGGCGCTCGGCGGGAGCGGCGTGCCGCTGTCGGTCGACACGCGGCATGCCGCAGTGATGCGCAAGGCGCTGGATCTCGGTGCCGACATGATCAACGATGTCCACGGGTTTCTCGGGGATGGTGCAGTGGATGCGGTCGCGGGGAGCTCTGCCGCGCTATGCGTGATGCACATGCGTGGCGATCCACGCACGATGCAAAAGGCGCCGGTCTACGCGGATGTGGTCGACGAAGTACTCGGGTTTTTGCGAAGTCGCGTCCAGGTTCTGCGCGATGCAGGGGTTTGCGCAGCGAGGCTGCTCGTTGATCCGGGAATCGGATTCGGCAAGACCTTGGACGATAATCTGGCGTTGCTGGCAGCGAGCGCGCGGTTTGCCCAATTGGCGCCGTTGCTGGTTGGTGTGTCGCGCAAGTCGATGATCGGACAACTGACCGGCCAAGCCATGCATGACAGACTGGCGGGCAGTATCGCGGGAGCTCTGGCAGCGGTCGCGCATGGCGCGAGTGTCGTGCGAGTGCATGACGTGGCAGCGACAAGAGCTGCGCTCGCGGTCTGGAGCGCGATCGACGATGCCGCCAGGCAAGCTTCGACGTGCAAGGCCGGCGAGCCGGCCAGGAAATGAAGGCACCGCAGGGACATCGAAAGGATCGGGCAGTGGCGCGCAAATACTTCGGAACCGATGGCGTCAGGGGCAAGGTCGGCGAAATGCCGATTACTCCGGATTTCGTGATGAAGCTCGGCTATGCGGCGGGCAGTGTGCTCGCCCGGCGCGAAGAGGGTAAGGGCCGGCCGGGGGTGCTGATCGGCAAGGACACGCGCATCTCCGGTTATATGCTCGAGGCTGCGCTCGAGGCTGGCTTTTCGGCCGCGGGTGTCGATGTTTACTTGACGGGACCCTTACCCACACCGGGTGTTGCCTACCTGGCACGCGCGCTCAGACTGTCAGCGGGCGTGGTCATCAGCGCGTCGCACAATCCGTACGACGATAACGGGATCAAGTTCTTCTCGGGCGATGGCAACAAGTTGCCGGACTCGATCGAGGAACGTATCGAGCAGGCGCTCGAGGAACCCATGCAGTGCGTGCGCTCGGAACTGCTGGGCAGGGCCAGACGGGTGGACGATGCTGCCGGTCGCTACATCGAGTTCTGCAAGAGCTCGTTTTCGGGTGACCTCGATCTTCGCGGCATGAAGCTCGTTGTCGATTGTGCGCACGGCGCCGCGTATCAGGTTGCGCCGAGCGTGTTCCACGAGCTCGGTGCCGATGTCGTCACGATCGGTGCAAGCCCGAACGGGTTGAACATTAACGACGGGCATGGCGCGACCTCGCCGCAGGCCTTGCGCGACGCGGTGCTCGACAAGGGAGCCGATCTGGGCATTGCGCTTGATGGCGACGCAGATCGTCTGCTGGTGGTCGATGGCGATGGGCGCATCTACAACGGCGATGAATTGCTGTATGTGATCGTGCGCGACCGGTTGCGTTCGCATGCGGTCGCCGGAGTTGCGGGTACCTTGATGAGCAACCTGGCGCTAGAGCAGGCCTTGCAGCGCCAGGGGGTGGGTTTCGTGCGCGCAAAGGTCGGGGACCGTTATGTGCTCGAGGCTTTGCAGACACGCGGATGGCTCTACGGCGGGGAGAGCTCTGGCCACCTGCTGTGCCTGGATTGCCACAGCACCGGCGACGCGACGATCAGTGCGTTGCAGGTGCTGGCGGCGATTCGGGCCAGCGGCTCCACGCTGGCACAGTTGTGCGCCGACCTGCAACTGTTTCCGCAAAAGCTGGTCAACGTGCGAATCCCGCGCGGCTTCGACTGGCAGAACCATGCCGCTTTGCGTGCCGAAACCGAGGCGGCGCAAGCCGAACTTGGCGACAAAGGGCGCACCCTGATCCGCGCGTCGGGGACCGAGCCACTGTTGCGGGTGATGGTCGAGGCCGCAGATGCGGCGCTCGCCGACCAGATCGCCAACCGGATCGCCGATAGCGTGCGTTAACGCGATCGCGCAGTTGCGTCAGACGCTGCGCGCGATCGCCATGCGTTTGGGGCCTGACCGCGGATGCGCTACAATTCAAGTCCTCCGGGGCGTAGCTCAGCCTGGTAGAGTGCTTGCTTTGGGAGCAAGATGTCGGAGGTTCGAATCCTCTCGCCCCGACCAGAGACTTCCCGCCAAGCGCGATGCCGCAAGCGCGCCCGCGGGACCGACAGAAATCGCTGCCCGTAGCTCAGTTGGATAGAGCATCAGCCTTCTAAGCTGAGGGTCACAGGTTCGAATCCTGTCGGGCAGGCCATATGGCTGCCTGCGTGTCTGGATGCTGTTTGTTTGACGATGGTGGCTGTAGCTCAGTGGTAGAGTCCCGGATTGTGATTCCGGTCGTCGTGGGTTCGAATCCCATCAGCCACCCCATCTCTCTCAAGTCCCCATACCCTGGTGCGTCGACTAGCGACCTTGCGTGCCTTGATTCGGAAAAATTCCGAATGCGGCGGCGAGCATCATGCTGATCGCCCACGAAAACCACGCGGTCCACAGCACGTGCGACAGGAAATGTGCTCCCTGCATCATTCGGGCGACGCCCATCAGGACGCCTAGCGCGACGGCAAGATACAGGGAGAATTTCGCCAGCTTGGGCTGAATGATCCAAAGCGCGACGGCCCATGAAAACAGCATGAATCCGCCTGATGCATGGCCCGCGGGAAAGCATTGCCCAGCGCCGAACTGTGCGGCATGTGTCTCGAACAAACCGGTATACGGGATGTTGCCGCCGTAGATGTCCAGGCTCCAGGGGCAATGCTTGTTGGTCGCGCGCTTGAGCAGTGCGATCGCAGACGGAATCAGAATGATGCCGAGCGACCCGACCCAGACATGCCGACTTCGCAAGCCTGCGCTGCGCTGCCTGAGTTTCCAGATGGCGAGGGCGATGCTGCCGATTCCCGCAAGGAGCATCGCGGTTTTTAGGCCGTGATGCATGACCTGGGTCATGAACGGATGATCTCTGAGCGGGAAGCTCTGTGTCTGCGCATCGAAGAACAGGTTGTTGACGCGAATGTCGAGATTTGTGAACTCGAACACGAGCAACAGGGCGATCCCCGATAGCAGCAGAAGGCTTGCCTGTCTGCGCAAAAACGTGGCGGTGCCGATCATCATGGGTGTTGATGGAGATCCTGCGGCCGGTGCGTTGCCGGCCGTTCCGGCTCAGCTGGAGGCGTCCCGAGTCTTTGCGCTCGATCCTTCCATGCCGGCCAGCAGTGCCTGATTGTTCCCGCCGATGATCATCTCAAAGCGGTTGGCAACCGTGGTGTAGTCGTAATAGCCCATGCGTGCGATCGGCTGGATTTTCAGGATGTCGATGATGCCGCGCTCGTCGATGACTTCGTCATCGATATGAATGGCGACCACGCGGCCGAAGACCACATCGGCCGAACCGAGCGGCGGTGTCCCGGGAAAGCGCAGCGTGTTGAGGTAAACGCATTCGAACTGGATCGGCGAGCCGGCCACGCGCTTGGGCTTGACCCGGCGCGACGCCAGCTTGACGAGACCGGCATGCTCGAATTCATCGATCCCGGGAGGCAGTTCCTCGGCGCTCTTGTTGACTGCCTCGCGCAGCGCGAAGGTGGCCATGTTCCACACAAACTCGCCGGTCTGCTCGGCGTTTTCCACCGAATCCTTGCGACGGCCCTGCGTGTTCTGGTTCGCCGAGAACATCACGATCGGCGGATCAAAGCTGATGTTCTGGAACTGGCTATAGGGTGCGAGATTGTCACGCCCTTGCGCGTCGACAGTCGAGATCCAGCCGATCGGACGCGGCACCACACAAGACTTGAACGGATCGTACGGCAGGCCGTGCGGGCTGATCCCGGGTTCGTAGTACATCGCTTTGCCTCTAGCTGGTGAATGCTTGCGTGCCGGCCAGCTCAAGGCTCGGGCTGCGTCGTGCCAGACGCGGCCTGCTCGTCATCGTCGGCGTCCTCGAGCGGCGGACAGCAGTGGAAGGATCGAACCGTGCACTGGGCACAGACGCGTGGGTCGAGCCGCTCGACCACTGATTCAATGGTCGCTGCGCCAATGTCGAAGACGTTGGACTTGCCGATGGCATCGAGCGAGCCGGTCGATGCGAGCATGCGCAGCACTGGGGCCTTGACGTAATGCAGATAGACATCTCCACCAGCGGCGCGTCGCTGGCGGGCTTCGTCGGAGATCAGCTCCGCGCCGGCGACATCACAGTGATTGACGCCGCTGCACAGCACCAGCAGATGATTGGCCCCGGGACGCTCGCGCCGGATGCGGCCGAACTCGCGCCGAATATGCGCGATCGCTGCGAAGAAGAGCGAACCGTCGAGGTAACGGATGGCAAGCTGCGGGCATTCAGAGTGCTGCACATCCCGGATGAAGTGGTAGGTGCCAGGCAGAGGTGCGGGCATTGCGCGCACCAGGGGCGGCTTGACGGTGCGGTTCAGATACAGCGCCAGCGACAACATCACGCCGACGTAGATTGCGAACTCCAGATTGGCGATCAAGGTGGCAGCCAATGTTGCCCCGACGATCCAGGCTTCGTCGCGGCTAGCCTGCGCGCGCGCGCGGATCTGCTTCAGGTCGATCAGGCCCCAGGCAACCAGCATCAGGATTCCTGCAATACAAGCGATCGGCAGATAAGCAAACACCGGAGAGATCAGTAGCGAGATCAGCAGCACGCAAACCGACGAAAAGATCGACGCCAGGCCGGTGCGGGCGCCGGACTCGTAGTTCAGGCCGCTGCGGGTGAACGAGCCGCTGGACGCGTAGCCCGAGGTGAAGGCGCCAGCAATGTTCGACAGGCCTTGCGCGACGAACTCGCGGTCACCGTCGATCACCTGCCCGGATCGCAGAGCAATGGAGCGGGCAATCGAGACCGCTTCAGTCAGCCCGAGCACTGCGATCGCAAACGCGCTGCTGGCCAGGGTGCTCCAGCTCGCGATGTCCATCGCCGGAAAGGACAGCGGCGGCAGCGCCGAATCGACCGTGCCGATCGTCTTGATCGCAGTGCGCCCGGATCCTCCGAAGATCAGGTTGATCAGAACCGACAGCAGCGTTCCGCCGATCATCGCGACCAGAATGTAGGGCACCTTCGGCAGCCACTTCTTGGCGGCGATGCCGAACAGCAGCGTGGCGACGCCGACCGCAGCCGCGAATGGATTCATCTCGAGCACCCGCGCCGGAAAGGTGCTGAGCACGGTCGCCAGATTGCCGCCGGTAGCCGCCGGGGTTCCAAGCAGGTTGTTGAGCTGGCTCGCGGCGATCAGCACAGCGGCGCCGGTGGTGAATCCGACGATGACGCTATCGGAGACGAAATTGACCAGTGCTCCAAGCCGCATCAGGCCGAAGCCCAGCTGGATCACGCCGACCATCAGCGTCAGCGTGAGCACCAGCATCACGTATCGGTCGGTGCCCGGAGCCTCGAGCGGCGCGACTGCCGCAAACACCACGATCGAGATCGCTGCGGTTGGGCCCGACACCAGGTGCCGGGACGAGCCGAGCGCGGCGGCGACAATCGTTGGCACCAGCGCGCAGTAGATACCGTAAATCGGCGGCAGTCCGGCAATCACTGCATAGGCCATCGCCTGCGGCAACAGGATCGCGGCGCCCACCAGACCCGCGAGCGCGTCGGCACGCAGCGAGCGTCGGTCGACGTAGCTCATCCATCCGGGCAGGGTCAGCGCCATGATTGCCAGTCAGGGTTGGTTGAAGGCCCCTAGAGGATAACTGACGAACGGTGCGTTTCCATGAGGCGCTGGCGGCGAAACGACATGCGGGCGCGGAATCGGGGCGTTCCGCGGCTAAAATCGAGACATGGACCAAGACCAACTCAAGCGCGCAGCCGCCAAAGCTGCAATCGATTACGTGATTTCCGGCGAAATCGTCGGAGTCGGCAGCGGATCGACCGTCAACTTTTTCATCGATGAACTCGGCGCGATCCGCGACCGGATCG
>JALRBB010000368.1 GCA_023257915.1 Quisquiliibacterium sp.
CCGCGTCGATCTCGTCCGCTACACAGCGTGGCTGGCCTGGGAGCGCCACAACCCGAAGCCCGCGCAGACCCCCGAGTCGTATGAGCAGCACAAAGACCGTGCCGCCCGTCGCAGCGCGGAACTCTCGGCCGCCGGACGTGATATCGGTGACCTGCCGGCAATCACCGATCCCGCGCGACGATCAAAGGCAGCGACTAACTTTCAGTTGTTCTGCGAGTCGTACTTCCCACAGTCGTTCCACCTCGCCTGGTCCGAGGATCACTTGAAGGTGTTGCGGAAGATCGAGCAAGCGGTGCTGCAGGGTGGCCTGTTTGCGATGGCGATGCCACGCGGCAGCGGGAAGACGACGATTTGTGAGTGCGCCTGCATCTGGGCGGTGCTGAACGGCCACCGGGAGTTCGTCTGCCTGATCGGCTCCGATGAAGGGCATGCGATGGACATGCTCGAATCGATCAAGACCGAACTCGACGCCAATGAGCTGCTGCTGGCCGACTATCCTGAAGTCTGTCATCCGATTCAGTCGCTCGATGGGATCGCTAATCGCTGCAACGGCCAGCTTTACCACGGAGAACGAACCCACATTGGCTGGACGGCGAAGTACATCGTTCTGCCGACGCTGCAGCCGAATGGCTGGTCAGAGGATGAAGCATTTGATGCATTGATCCGTGAGGATGGTCGGGCATTGGCGAGCGGCGCGATCATCAAGGTCGCCGGCATTACCGGCCGCATCCGGGGGATGAAGTTCAAGCGGCCGGATGGCAAGTCGGTTCGTCCGAGTCTCGTGGTGCTCGACGACCCGCAAACCGACGAGTCCGCTCGATCCGTGTCGCAATGCCAGCAGCGTGAGAGCATCCTCGCTGGTGCCGTCCTCGGTCTGGCGGGTCCGGGTCACAAGATCTCCGGGATCATGCCCTGCACGGTCATCCGTCCGGGAGACATGGCTGACCGGATTCTCAATCGGGACCACCACCCGTCGTGGCAGGGCGAACGCACAAAGATGGTTTATGCGTTCCCCAGCGACACAAAGCTGTGGGATCGGTATGCCGAACTCCGTGCAGAAGGTCTGCGAAACGAAGATGGAGGAGCGGCGGCGACGGAGTTCTACGCGCAGCATCAGGAGCAGATGGATGCCGGGGCGAAGATCGCCTGGCCGGAGCGGTTCAACCATGATGAGTTGTCCGCGATTCAGCATGCGATGAACCTCAAGTTCCAGGATGAAGCTGCGTTCTGGGCCGAATACCAGAACGAGCCACTGCCGGAAGTCGAGGTCGATGAGAATGAGCTAACGGCAGACCAGATCGCCGCCAAGCTCAACGGGCTGCCGAAGGGACGGGTTCCACTTGGCTGCCAGCACCTGACGATGTTCATCGACGTCCAGCAGAAGCTGCTGTTCTACGTGGTCTGCGCCTGGGGCGAGGAGTTCAGCGGAGCCGTTCTGGAATACGGAGCCTGGCCCGATCCCCAGCGGGCCTACTTCTCACTCCGCGATGTGACAAAGACGCTGTCGACGGTCGTGGATGGCACCGGACTCGAAGGAGCCATCTATGCCGGCCTGCAGGCGCTAACCGAAAGGCAACTATCACGTGAATGGCAGCGCGAGGATGGAGCCTCGCTCCGAATCGAACGCTGCCTGGTCGATGCCAACTGGGGTACGTCGACTGACGTGGTCTACCAGTTCTGCCGGCAGTCGCCGCATGCGGCGCTGCTGCTCCCGAGCCATGGGCGGTTTGTGGGGGCGTCGAGTCTCCCATTCTCGGACTACAAGCGCCGGCCAGGTGACCGCGTCGGACTCAACTGGCGTATTCCCGGCGTCATGGGTAAGCGAGCGGTCCGCCATGCCCTGTTTGACACGAACTTCTGGAAGTCCTTCGTGTTCGCCAGGTTGGCGGTGGCCATCGCTGACAAAGGCTCTCTCACCCTATTTGGCCAGAAACCCGAACCGCACCGCCTGTTTGCCGAGCATCTCGTCGCCGAATACCGAGTCCGGACCGAAGGTCGCGGGCGCACGGTCGATGAATGGAAACCTCGACCCAACCAGCCCGACAACCATTGGCTGGACTGCCTGGTCGGCTGCGCCGTCGGAGCATCGATGCTGGGTGCGAGTTTGCTTGGCGAGGGGATCGTCGCCCCGAAAACAACAAAACGCCTGAAACTCTCGGACCTGCGGGCACGCAACAGAGCCTGAAAAGCCCAGCGCGACACAATCTTGCCAGAAACTTTCGTACGAATTTCCGCCGCCAACGTATAAATACTATAGAGGGGGACAGTTTCTCCGATGCCGGAACAACCGCTTGATGACGCCATTCGCGAAAATGCTCAGGGGCCTGCCGAGGCCCGTGGCGACTCCTCCAGCGTGAAGCAGCATTCGCTCAAAGATCAGATCGAAGCGGACCGCTTTCTCGCCTCCAAGCAGGCGGTGAAATCGAAGCAACGCGGCATTCGCTTCACCAAGATCAGCCCCCCGGGCGCTTCTTGATTCTCTCTCAGCGGTCGTAGCCATGCTGGCTCCCGCACGATCCTTCTGTTTGAGGACCATCCTTCTTGCTTCGTTGGCTGCGCCAGTTTCTGCCTGCTCGACGTACTGAACCATCGCAAACAGTGTTTCAGACACTGCGGCTGATCAAGGCGAAATATGATGCGGCGGCAACAACCGACGAAAACCGACGGCATTGGCGTAACGCGGATGACCTCTCCGCCAACGCCGCCAACAACGCGGAAGTGCGCCGGTTGCTGCGCATCCGCAGCCGATACGAAGTGGCCAACAACAGTTACGCCAAGGGGCTGGTGCTGACACTGGCACACGACACGGTGGGGACCGGTCCCCGGCTGCAGATGCTGACGCCCGACAACAATGTCAATCGGCGCCTTGAACAGGAGTTTTCTCAGTGGTGCCGCAACGTCCGTCTGGCAGAAAAACTGCGCACGATGCGCATGGCGCGCGCAGCCGATGGCGAAGCCTTCGCTCTGCTGACAGACAACCAAGCCCTGCCATCGGCGATCAAGCTGGATGTGCAGCTCATCGAATGTGATCAGATCACTACGCCGGATCTCTCTCTGAAAGCCCTGCGGGCAATCGACGGCATCCGGTTCGACGGTGATGGCAACCCGGTTGAGTTTCACATTCTGCGTGACCATCCCGGCGATCCCCAAGCGGGGATTGGCTTCAAGTATGACCGCGTTCCAGCCCGCAACGTGATTCACTATTACCGGGCGGACCGGCCGGGACAGGCGCGCGGCATTCCTGACATCACTCCGGCGCTCCCGCTGTTCGCGCATCTGCGGCGATACACACTGGCGGTGATCACCGCTGCCGAAATCGCCGCTCTTCCCGGAGGCGTGCTCTATACCGACGCCCCTGCGAATGGTGAAGCCGAGTCGGTCGAGCCGATGGACCTCATCGAGCTTGAGCGGGGCATGCTGATGACCATGCCGGGCGGTTGGAAGGTGAGCCAGATCCAGGCTCAATTTCCGACGACCACGTATGGAGAGTTCAAACGAGAAATCCTGGGAGAAATCGGACGCTGTCTGCTCGTTCCTGTCAACGTCCTGACCGGGGATTCCAGTCGGCACAACTATGCGTCGGGCCGACTCGATCACCAGACGTACTTCAAGTCGATCCGCGTCGAACAATCGCATCTTGAAGCGATCGTGATGGATCGCGTCCTGGAAGCGTGGTTGGCGGAAGCCGCGATGGTGCCGGGCCTGCTGCCGAAATCAGTTCGGCCCTCTCTGACGCAGCGAACGTGGATGTGGGATGGGACCTCCCACGTCGATCCGCTCAAGGAAGCAAACGCTCAGGCCGTCCGTCTGGCGTCATTCACCACCACGCTGGCTGATGAATACGCCCGGATGGGACTCGACTGGGAAACGCAGATTCGTCAGCGGGCCAAAGAACTGGCGTTGCTGAATGAACTGGGACTGACACCTGAATCGACTGTCATTGATGAAGAGGAGCCGGATGCCGAAAACCAACCCCAAAACCGCGACACCGTCGCGGCTACCTGAGCCCCTGCGGGTTCCCGTGAATCTGCGGATCATTGAAGCCGAAGGGCCGACCGATTTCCGGTTTCTCGAAGCTGCTGCTGATGAGAACGCTGGTGACAACACTGAGAAGGAGCTGCGGCGGTTCTCGATGACCGCCTACACCGGCGGGAAATTGCTGCTGGCCGGGTTCGCCTTCCCGGTCATCGTTGATCTCTCCGGACTGAAAGTCTCGGCGAAGAGCCGACCGATCCTGCGGGACCATGATGCCTC
>JALRBB010000369.1 GCA_023257915.1 Quisquiliibacterium sp.
ATCACCATCGACCAGCCTTCGACACAGCGCAGCCGGTAGATGCGCTCTTCGAGCGACGCCATCGCGAGCAGTTCATCGATATCGAACACCCGGGGCTTCAGAACCTCGCCCTCGACGCTCACTGTCCAGGGACGTAATCGCAACCCCTGCGCCTGGACAGCCGGCTCGTCCTTGTCGGTACCGAATTCGTAATAATTGTTGTACGTCGTGACGTACTGATGCGGCGTCGGCGGCTCGTTCGTGGAAAAAGGACTCGGGACCGTTTTCAGCTTCTGATCCGAGACCTTCTGCGCGAATGCCGGAGATATCGTCGGCGGCGCGGCGGCAAGCACAGCGCCAGCTCCGGCGCCCACAATCAGTTGCCGCCGCCCTTCATACACTTGCCTTGGTGTGATTTCGGAGGGCAGCAGATCGGGCGCATTTCGCTTGATCAGCATGAGCAGGGACCCCTGTTGGCTGTTGGTGTCGGCGAGCACACAGAACTTACCAAAGGATAAGCTAGCGCACGAGTGGCCGGAACCGGCAATGGCGTGCAGAAATGAAAAGGGCGCCCCAGGGCGCCCGACCGACTGCAGATTTGTCGCTCAGCGCAGCCCGGCGATGTAGTCCGACACCGCCTGGATCTCAGCGTCTGACATGCGTGCAGAAATCATGCTCATCTGGGCGCTGTTGTTGCGGGTGCCCTGGCGGAACGCCACCAGTTGCGAGGCAGTATAGTCGGCGAACTGGCCGCCGAGTGCCGGATATTGCGCCGGGATACCAGCGCCATTGGGGCTGTGGCAACCCGCGCAGGCCGGTACGTTCTTGGACGGGATGCCGCCGCGGTAGATACTCTTGCCCAGTTCGACGACATCCTTGTTGCGCGCGGCCGAAGGCTTGAGCGTCTGTGCACTGAAGTATGCAGAGACGTTGCGCATGTCGGCGTCGGACAGCGCGGCAGAGAAACCCGCCATCACGGCATTGGCCCGCTCTGCCTGCTTGGCCCCGGGCTTGACCTTGAAGTTCTGCAACTGCTTGACGAGGTAATCGGCATGCTGGCCGGCAAGCTTGGGATTGGCCGGGGTGCCACTGTTGCCGTCGGCACCATGGCAGGCCGCGCAGACCTGCGACGCGATTTGTTGCCCCTTGGCGAGATCGGGCTTGGCCGGACCCGACTGGGCAAACGCCACCGGAGAGGCGACCATCGACAGGATCAGCACGCAGCGACGCAAGGTCATCGCAGCGTTAAATTGGACTCGGATCATCTTGATCTCGCAGCTTTCAGGATTCGAACAAACGTGTGATTCTACAATAGGGGCGGCGAATCAACGATCGCCTCAAAAAACGAATGTCTATATTGCTCACTGCACGCTTCCACACGACGGTCGCCAAGACCGTCCAATTGCCACGCACCGGCCTGCCTGAGGTCGCGTTTGCGGGCCGGTCCAACGCCGGCAAGTCGTCTGCCATCAATGCGATCTGCCAGCGCAAGCGACTGGCCTTTTCCAGTCGAACGCCGGGTCGCACGCAGGCACTGAACTTTTTTGCGATCGGCCCCGAGACCGACCCGTCTGCCTACCTGGTGGATACGCCTGGTTACGGCTATGCGGTCGCTCCGCTGGAGGTCCGGGGGGCATGGGACGCGCTTGCCGGACGCTACCTGGGCAGTCGCAACGAGTTGCTCGGCGTGGTGCTCACCGTCGACTGTCGCCGGCAACTGACCGATCTGGATCGCAAGCTGCTGCAATGGCTGCCCGCGACACTGCCGGTGCTGGCGCTGCTGACCAAGAGCGACAAGATCGGTCTTACCCAGCGCAGAAGCACCCGGCAGGCGGTGCAGACGGAGCTGATCGAACTACGTCCCAAGGCGCACAGCGAGGTGATCATCTTTTCGGTAACGAACAAG
>JALRBB010000389.1 GCA_023257915.1 Quisquiliibacterium sp.
TCTTGCTTGGGTGGCAACTTGCTCAACCGACGATGCCGATCTGCCAGGGAACGAACTCGTGATCGCCCAGACCAAGTTCCTCGCTCTTGCTGCGATCACCAGATGCGGTGCGCAGGATCAGTTCAAAGATCTGCTGTCCCATCTGCGCGATGGATGCTGTGCCATCGAGCACCGCGCCACAATTGATGTCCATATCCTCTTCGAGGCGCCGGTACATCGGCGTGTTGGTTGCCAGCTTCAACGATGGGACCGGCTTGGCGCCGAACATCGAACCGCGTCCGGTCGTGAACGCGATGATGTTCGCGCCGCCGGCGATCTGGCCGGTGGCTGAGCATGGATCGTAGCCCGGGGTGTCCATGAACACGAAGCCCTTGGTCGTGACCGGCTCGGCATATTTATAGACCTCCATCAAAGGTCCGGTACCGCCCTTCATCGACGAACCCAGCGACTTCTCGAAGATGTTGGCAAGGCCGCCGACCTGATTGCCGGGGCTGACCACGCCGTTGATCTGAACATCGCGACCGACCGCGTACTGGTCCTTCCACCAGCGGATGCGCTCAATCAGCTTTTCGCCAACCTCGCGCGACACCGCACGCCGCGTCAGCGTGTGCTCGACCCCGTAGATCTCGGGCGTTTCGGACAGAATCGCGGTACCGCCATGACGTACCAGCAGATCCATCGCCGCACCCAGGGCGGGATTCGCGGTGATCGACGAAAACCCGTCAGAGCCGCCGCACTGCAGACCGACGCTGATGTGCGAAGCCGGCACCGTCTGGCGCGTCACTTGGTTGGCCACTGGCAGCAACTCCTTGACCGCAGCCACGCCAGCCTCGATCGTGCGACGCGTGCCACCGGTCTCCTGCATCACGAAGGTGCGCAGATTCGGCCCTGGCCGCAGGCCCTCGTCCTCGAGAAGGCCGGCAATCTGGTTACGCTCACAGCCAAGACCGACAACCAGCACACCAGCCAGATTCGGATGGCGGACATAGCCAGCCAGCGTGCGACGCAGCAAGGCCATCGGCTCGCCGGTCATCTCCATGCCGCATCCCAGACCATGCGCGAATGCAACCACCCCATCGACATTGGGAAAGTCCGCCAGACGCTCCGCCGTGAACCACTCGGCGATCCGGTGCACGACCGTCGCCGAGCAATTGACCGTCGATACGATGCCCACGTAATTGCGCGTGGCAACCCGGCCATCGGCTCGCACGATGCCCTGGAAGGTGGCGCGCTCGGCCTCGGGAATCATGTCGACCGGCTTGTAGTCCTCGCCATAGGCGTAGTCACGATCGAACTCGCGAAACTCGGTGTTGTGCGAGTGCACCAACGTGCCTGCCGGAATGTCCACCGCTGCGAAGCCGACGACCACGTTGTACTTCAGGATCGGCTCTCCCTTGGTGATCGCGCGCGCGGCGATCTTGTAGCCGGCCGGCACCTGACTGCGCAGCGTGAAACCTTCATCGGGCACCGCCGTGCCGATGCCAACGTCGACACGGGCAACCACGACGTTGTCGCCCGAATTCAGCCGGATCACCGGGCCAATCACCTTCTTGTCTGACAGATCAATCATCGATGCACCCACAGTGAGTAATTCAACGGAAGTTCACCAAACGTTCAACGAAAAAGCGGCCGCGACAGGCCGCCTCGAACGCATTGCTCGCAAACCGAACAGCTGTAACGCGTCAAGCGGCAAGCCCCATCGGGACGCCGCATGGCGTGATGATGCCTCAAGCGAGCGTCTTGCCCAGGAAGCTCATCATCCGCTGCCAGGCCTGTTCGGCGCAGTTTGCGTCATAGACGTCGGCGCGGCGCTCGTTGAAGAAGCCGTGCGCAGCGTCATAGCGGTGGATTTCCGGGCTCAGGCCGGCCGCCTTCATCTCGGCCTCGAGCGCATCGGCAGCCTGTGGCGTGCACCAGTCGTCCTTGTTCGCAAAATGCGCCTGCAAGGGAATGCGAATGTCCTTCGGGCTTGCCAGCTGAGCCGGCGGAATCCCGTAAAAGCACACGCCGGCTGAAAGCTCGGGGACATGCACCGAGGCCGCGATCGTCAGCGCACCGCCCATGCAAAAACCCATGACTGCAACCTTGCCACCATTGGCCGCAAGATGCTGCGCAGCGCCACGGATGTCCTGATGGGTTGCGCCGGGGAAATCCAGACCGGTCATCAGATGATTGGCCTCATCCGGCTGCTGCGTGACCCGCCCCTGGTAGAGATCCGGAGCCAGTGCGTTGTACCCGGCGCGAGCGAAACGATCGGCAACACCGCAGATCTGATCGTTCAGGCCCCACCACTCCTGGATCACGATTACGCTCGGGCGCCCCTGTCCAGCCTGCGCGAAGTATCCGGACGTGCTGCCGCCGTCTGGCCGAGTGAATGCGATTTTCTGTCCCATCGTTTCGCTCCTGGTTGCGGATTGGGTCGGCACCGGCGTCTCCGCGGGCGGCAGATGCCACTGCGCAGGCGCCCTGCAGTCGTGCAAGCACCTTGCTGTAACCGACCAGCGTAAACCCGGGTTCCGGCCCCGGCAATCGCGCCCTCACGGATCTTTCCGGTATACGAAACCCACCGTCGGACGCGGGGTCGATGCACCTTGCGCCGTGGCATCATCGATCGTCCCGACCTTCAAGCCCTTGCTCCGGGTCAGCTGGTCCCACCGTTCTCGCGCGCCTGCCGCGCGTTCCCCTCCGACAAACCCATTCCGGTTTCAACATGACGATCAGCCCGACCGCCGCCGCCAAGGCTGCAAGCCTCTTGTGGACCCACTGGCAAGCCGGAACCCGGCTCGCGGCGCTGCCCTCAGATTGCAGACCGGCCAGCCGAGGCGATGGCTACCAGATCCAGGCAGCGGTGCGCAGTGCCTCCGGCCGGCCGCAATTCGGCTGGAAGATCGCTGCAACCAGTGCTGCCGGACAGGCGCACATCGGGGTCGACGGCCCGCTGGCAGGCCGGCTGCTGTGCGGTCAGATCGATGCCGATGGGGACTGCGTCGCGCTGGGCAGCACACAGATGCGAGTCGCCGAGGTGGAATTCGCATTTCGCATGGGCCGCAGCCTTGGGCCGCGCGCTGATGCGTACTCGGTGCAGGAGGTTCTGGACGCGGTGGCCACGCTGCACCCGGCGATTGAGATTCCGGACTCGCGCTATGAGGATTTCGTCACCGCTGGCGCGCCACAGCTGATTGCAGACAATGCCTGCGCGCATCGCTTCATTCTTGGCGCCGCGGCGGCGTGCGACTGGCGTGCGATTGACCTGCGTGCTCACCAGGTCGACTGCCTTGTCACTGGACGTGCCCCGATGCAAGGCAAAGGCGAAAACGTGCTCGGCGATCCCCGCATCGCGCTGGCGTGGCTGGCCAACGAATTGCGGACCAATGACTTGGTGCTCGAAGCCGGCCAGGTCGTCACCACCGGAACCTGCCTGGTGCCGGTTCAGGTCGGACCGGGCGACGAGTTGCGGGCCGATTTCGGTCCGATCGGCCGGATCTCGGCGCGCTTCGGCGCCTGAGCCGGTTCCCGGTTTCGCAAGCATGCGCAATACCAAGGCAAACACTCCCGGCACGACGCCGGCGACCGGCACTGCGGGACAACACGATCAAGGCAGCGCGGCCAGTGCGCTGATGGTCGGCACCGCCTGCTACCTGTTCTCGAGCGTGTTCTGGGGCATGAACATTCCGTTTACCGCGGTGCTGTTCAAGACCTTCGATCCGTTTTTCCTGTCGGCGGTCCGCGTCGTGATCGCGATGATCCTGCTCGGAGCGATCGCGTGGGCGAGCCACGGCGCAGGGGCGCTGCGCATCCCGCTGCGCGCGTCGCGCTTCGCGCTGCTGACCCTGACGATGGCTGCTTTTTTCACCTTCTACAACCTGGGCCTTCGCTACACCAACCCCATCACCGCTGCGGCGCTGATGGCCGGCACGCCGGTCTACGCGGCGATCACGATGCGCCTGGTCACCGGCACGCCCCTGGAGCGTGGCTTTCACGGTGCGGCCTTGCTCACGATCATCGGCGCCGGCATTGCGATCTACGGCCGCGGCAGTGCCAGCGGCCAGGGCCTTAGCCTGCAGGGCGGAGAGATTTTCGTCGTTGCCTCGCTGGTGTCCTGGACCCTGTATTCCATCTTTGCGCAACGCTGGTTTCCGCGCGAAACCCCGCAAATCCAGCGCACCTTCGTGTCGATGATCGGCACTTCGGTCTGGCTGGCGATCAGCTGGCTGGTGTTCTATCGCCTCGGCATGGCTGGCGGCCCGAAGGTGAGCCCGGATTCGCAAGCCTTGCTGTTCCTGTTTGCCACCGCGATCCTGGCCACCGGGCTCGGTGGCGTCACCTGGAATATCGGCGTCAACCGAATCGGCCTGATGCCGGGCTCAGTCTGGCAAAACACCGTACCGGTGTTCGGCGTGCTGATTGCGCTACCCTTCGGATTCGTGCCGACCGGCGAGCAAATTCTTGGCGGCATGATCGTGTTGACCGGGGTGCTCTACATGCAGTGGCACAAGCTGCGCCAAGCCAAGCGCTGACTGTGACAGAGCCCCTTTGCGGGAGGCTCCATGCAGACCAGCGCACCCAGGCGCATCGGCCCATTCGTTCTTGACGAGCACCCTGCCCGTTTGCCGGCGATGATCGGCAAGCGCGATGCAAGTCGTCACAAGGTCGTGATCGCCGGCGGCGGACCGGTCGGACTCGCTTGCGCGCTGGCACTCGCCAACTGGGGGATCGCCAGCGTGGTGCTCGAAGCCGACACCACGGTCTGCGATGGCAGCCGGGCGATCTGCATTTCGCGCCGCAGCCTGCAGATTCTGCAGCGACTCGACGCGCTGGACGCACACCTGGACAAAGGGCTGCCCTGGCTGGGCGGGCGAACCTTCCATCGCGAGCGCGAGATCCTGCACTTCACAATGCCGAACGATGAGGATCAGAAGCTGCCGCCGATGATCAACATCCAGCAGTACTGGATCGAACAGTTCCTCGTCGAAGCGGCTGCGCGTCGCAGTGGCCTGATCGATATCCGCTGGGGCACCACGCTGACCGGATTTCGCCAGCACCCCGACGGCCTCGAACTCGATGCGCGCTGCGAAGCCACCGACTACCAACTCGACGCCGACTGGTTGATCGCAGCCGACGGCGGACAAAGCCTGCTGCGCAAGCAGCTTGGCCTGAAGCTCGAAGGGGTTGGTTGGAACAGCAAGTTCGTCATCGTCGACGTCGAACTGCCCAGCCCGTATCCGACGGAACGACGCGCCTGGTTCGATCCTCCGTCGAACCCCGGACTGACGGTCCTGATGCATCGCCAGCCAGACGATCTGTGGCGCATCGACTACCAGATCCCGGACGATGCCGACATGGACGAAGCGCTCAAGCCCGCCAATGTCGAAGCCTTCGTGCAGCGGCACCTGGACTTCACTGGTGAGGGTAGCCTGCCAAGAAAGACCGTCTGGATCAGCGCCTATCGCGCCGGCGCGATGACGCTTGAGACTTACCGACATGGCCGCGTGCTGTTCGCCGGCAATGCGGCCCACGCGCTGCCGATCTTTGGTGTACGCGGACTGAACTCCGGCCTGGACGATGCGGACAACCTGGGCTGGAAGCTCGCGGCGGTGATCCACGGCTGGAGCGATCAGAGCCTGCTGGCGAGCTACGACGCCGAGCGACTGCATGCGTTTCGCGTGAATGCGGCGGCGGCGATCCAGAGCACCGAATTCATGGCACCGCCAACGCCGGGCGCCCGGCTGATGCGCGATGCAGCGCTGTCGCTGTCGCTGGCCCATTCGGCAATCTCGCAATTGGCCAATCCGCGCCAGACCTCGGTGATCACCTACGAAAACTCGCCGCTCAATCTGCCGGACGATGCGTTCGAGTGCGGCCCGGTGCCCGGTGCCGCGCTGCTCGAGGCACCGGTTCGCAGTGCGGACGGTGAATGCCATCTGACCGATCTGCTGGGCACGCACTGGACCATCCTGGTCTTTTCGGCCGACGCATGGCTGGATCCGCAACTCGACGAGCGGCTTCGCCAGCTGCAAGGCAAGTCACCGCCGCTGCGCACCGTAGTGATTGCTGCCACCGGACGCCCGGACGGCGATGCGTACCGGGTGCTGATCATCGATCATCGCCGTCGCGCAGCGGCATTGCACGGAGCGGACTCCGGCGCGGTCTACCTGATTCGACCCGACGGCCATGTCGCCGGCCGTTGGCTGCGCCAGGACGATCCGGCTCTGCTCGAACAAATGCGCAAGCTTCCGACCACGCTCGCTGTCTAGGCGCAAGGTCCGATCGGCAAGGGGATGCTGATGAACGAACTCGATGCCTCTGAACGCGAAATGCTGTTTCGCGAATGTCGCACGGCCCTGGACACGATGGCGCAGGACCAGCATCCGCTGTTCCTTGCACGCCTGGCCCTGTTGCTGTTCGAGCAGGTCGGCGACGCCGAGCGCTGCCGTACCTGTATCGCGCAGGCGCTTGAAGGCTTATCCCGGCCAAGCTGCTAAACGCAGGTCAGCCAACGCCAACCGGTTCAGCCTGATGCCTTGGTCGCCGAGCTTTCAGGCAGAAATCTGACGCCCTGTCGCGCCAATCCCCCTGACACGCCGATCGGCGTCCCGTCGGCTCGCCAACAAGCCGCGCCTTGCAACATGCCGTCCGGCTCAAAGCCGATCGCGCACATGCCGCCCGCGACGTTCGGCACCCGGACAATCTCGTGCCCGCGCGCCGCAAGCGCGTTCGCGGTGTCGTCGGAAAAGCTCGGCTCGAGTTCCAGTCCGAAACCCTGGGTCCAGACGCGCGGCGCCTCGACAGCCTGCTGCAGGCTCATCTTGTGATCAATCAGGTTCAGCAGCGCCTGCAAGGCGGACGGGAAAATCCGCAGCCCTCCGGGCAACCCAAGTGCGAAGCGCGGCCTGCCCTGCTCCAGCACGATCAGCGGAGCCATCGACGAGGTCACCCGCTTGCCCGGAGACAAGGAATTCGCGCGCCCCGGACGCGGGTCGAACAGGTACAGATAGTTGTTCGGAATCGCTCCGATGCCGGGCACCATGTAGCGCGCACCGAACAGCGAATTGATCGTCTGCGTCGCCGAAACGATCATCCCATCACGATCGGCGATCGTCAGATGCGTCGTGTCGCTGCCTTCGGCCGGTAGCACCCCGGCGCTCCAGGCGCGCGCATGACGCATGTCGATCGCCTGCCTGCGCTCACGGGCATACGCATCCGACAACAGCCGCGCGACCGGCACCGGCACGAAGTCCGGATCGGCCGTCGCAGCCGCACGATCCGCAAACGCGATCTTCAGAACCTCGGCCAGCAGATGCACTCCGTCGACGCTGCCAAAACCGATGCCCGCCACATCGAGCTCTTGCAGAATCGCCAGCATCTGACCGATGTGCAGCGGGCCTGCACACGGCGGCGGCGGACCAGTAATCTCGAAGCCCCGATAGCGCGCGCGAAGTGGCTCCAGATCGCTGGTTCGGTAGCGCTCCAGATCCGCCCGCGCAAGATGCCCGCCGTGACGCTCGGAATCGTCGAGCAGCGCAGCGCCAAGTGCGCCTTCGTACACGGCGGCCGCACCTTCGCGTGCGATCAGCCTGAGTGCATCCGCGTACGCGCCGTTGACGACGCGGCTGCCGGCGCGCAGCGGCGTACCACCCGGCATGAAGATGCGCGAGATCTCCGGATCGAGCGCCAAATCGGCGGCCGACAGGCTGACGCAGTCGGCCAAGTAATGCGTGGCCGCAAAACCGCGCGACGCATGCCGGATCGCAGGCTCGATGACATCGCCAAGCGACAGGCGCCCGTGTCGTGCCAGCATTTCGCACCAGGCTTTCAGGTTGCCCGGAACTGCCACTGCGGCGCGCCCCACGCTATTGCGTCGCCCGATTGCATCCATCGATCCGGCCGGCGCGTCCGGATCCGGCTCAAAGGTGTGTGCTCCGGTCGCAAGCGGACAGCGCCCCTGCCCCTCGAGTATGGTCTGTGTGCCATCGGGCAAACGGATGTTCGCGAGGCCTCCGCCCAGGATGCCCACCATCATGGGCTCGACGACGCTGAGCGTGAACAACGCACACACCGCGGCGTCGACCGCATTGCCGCCAGCTGCCAGCATCTCGGCCCCGGCTGCAGAGGCGAGTGGATGATTGGTCACGACCATGCCGGCGGAGCCGAATGCGGGTCGCTTCTCGATCTCGAAGGGGGTTGCGGTACGCGTCTGCCAGTCGCTCATCGAATCCTCGTCGTCATAGTCGTCTGCCGCCGGCGGCCGGCAGGATGCACCGCCTGGCACTGTACCGCTTGCCGACGCGTCATGCCTGCGGTGTGTGCACGGAGCGCATAGAATCCAGCCTAAAGCCGCCCCGGCAAGCCCAGCAAGGAGAACCCGACCATGGACAGGAAATCCGAACGCACCCGCGCAATCGCCGCCGCAGTTGGCGACATTCGCGCGATCGAAGCGGCCGAAGGCGTGAATGCGGACAGCCTCGCGAAGATTCGCGAGCGTCTGATTGCGCTGGCCGCTCACACGGATCTGTTCACAGTCGAAGACTTTCCGCCACCAGCGCCGGATGGCGCACGAAAATCCTGCCTGTACCGGGTTTCCGAAGATCCGGATCATCGCTTCGCGCTCTATGTGAATGCATCGCTCGGCGGCTACGGCACCCCCGCGCACAACCACACGACCTGGGCAGTGATCACCGGCATCACCGGTGCTGAAAAGAATCGCTTCTACGCCCGCACCGAATCGGGTGGCGTGCGCGAGACCGGGGACTTCGTCGTGAAGGCCGGAACCGGTGTCGCGTTCATGCCAGACGATCTGCATTCGATCCATATCGACGCGCCGCTGTTGAACTTCCATATGTACGGCCTGGCCCTGGAGCAACTGCACCGACGCGAGTACTACGTCCCGGCAGAAAACCGCTGGCAGGTGTTTCCGGCTCATGCCGACATCCGAGAGGCTCGGGCCGACGCCTGATCCCGCCTTTTCGCACCGCAAGCCCAGGAGCCACCGGCCATGCAACACCCGCCACAAACCGGTCAGATCACAGCGGCCGCGCTACGTGAACTGCTGCTTGCCGAGCACGAACTCGCGCTGCTGGACGTGCGCGAGCAAGGGGTGCATTACCAGGGTCATCCCTTCTTTGCGGTGCCGCTGCCCTTGTCCAGGCTCGAGTTGCTGGTTGACGATCTGCTGCCCCGCAAGGACGTCCGCCTGGTGCTGCTTGACGGCGGTGATGAAGGCCTTGCCGAGCAGGCTGCACGCAAACTGGCCGAACTCGGGTATCGCGATGTTTCGCTGCTCACTGGCGGTTGTGCGGCCTGGCAGGCTGACGGCGGTGAGCTATTTTCCGGTGTCAACGTTCCATCGAAGGCCTTCGGTGAATTCGTCGAGCATCACTACGACACGCCACGCGTGCCGCCCGACGAAATCGCGCAGATGCGCGCCAGCGGGCGACGCATGGTGATCCTCGACTCGCGCCCCTATGACGAATATCACCGGATGAACATTCCCGGAGGCATCGACGTTCCGGGCGCAGAACTGGTCTGGCGGGTCCACGACCTTGCCCCCGACCCGGACACGCTGGTGGTCGTCAACTGCGCGGGGCGCACACGTAGCATCATCGGCTGCCAGTCACTGCGCAATGCGGGCATCCCGAATGAAGTCGTTGCGCTCAAGGACGGCACGATGGGCTGGGAGCTGGCCGGACTGCAACTCGAACGCGGATCGACGCACACCGCCGCGGCGCCCACCCCCGATGGCGCGCGTCGCGCCCGCGAGGCCGCCGAACGAGTTGCCCAGCGCTTCCAGGTTCGCTTCGTCACCCGCGAACAGGTTCAGGCCTGGCAGCGCGATCCAACCCGCACGCTGTACCTGCTCGACACCCGGACCCGTGAGGAATTCGAGCAAGCGCGAATCGCCGGATCGCGCCATGCGCCCGGCGGACAACTGGTGCAGGCCACCGATGAATACGTGGCGGTGCGCGGCGCGCGCGTGGTGCTGATCGATCCACAGCGCGTACGCTCGGTGATGACCGCGTCCTGGCTC
>JALRBB010000452.1 GCA_023257915.1 Quisquiliibacterium sp.
GGATCGCCAGATTCTTCGGGTGCCTCGACCCTTGTAAAACCCAGCAGCGCATTCACTTCACGCAAACGCTCAAGGAGCAAGACTCGGCTGATATGACCTCCGAGACTTGGCGGAGTGGCAACCTTCTTGCTCATGAAGTGCGGGTAGTCCGTGGGCGGGTTGGCCTGGGTCAGCACGTCCCATTCTGGCCCCTTGATGTCGGCTTCACCCACGACTTCCTTCCCGCCGCCGGAACGATGCGTCTCAATAGCTAACCAGATCGCCTCCGCCGGATATTTATCGATCCCTGGGAGCAACCCGCCGATCTGAAGCGTCTGCACTACAACCGGAACGAGTGCCTCTGAAGTCACTCCTTGGAAAAACTGCCAGCCATCCTGAATCAGTTGACTGAGCGGGTCGTTGGTCTGCGGAATCGCCAGCGCGGATAGCGTGATCGGGAACCAGCTGTTCGTGGCGCCCAGTAGCACGGCACGAGCCTCTTCATTGCATTCATGATCAAAGTTATCAAGGTGTGGATGCCGACCTCGACAACCCGGTAGATTCTCTTTTCCTGCCTTGCCGAAGGCGTGCGCCATGCTTCGGGAAGCCCCACAGGCATCGCATTTCACCCACAGGTTTTCGGTTTGCAGCGAAGCACCGCTCTCAAAGAAGCGCAGCGTACCCTTGCACGAGCTGTTGCCGCCGTGGACGAAGTAGTGCCAAGGAAAGTCGTCGAGGTGACCGTCGCGGCAGGCAAGCAGAAAACGTGCGGGGACTGCATCTGCATCCTTTGCCTTCTGATCACCTTTTGAACCGGTGCAACCTTTGTGAACAAAGCGGGTTCTTTCAGCTCGATAGCGATCTGGTTTTATCTCAAACAACTGGTGGTCGTATGGCGATAGAAGGCCGCACTTCACGCAGCGCATCCAGCGCGGGAATGGCCGGACGGGAACACCGATATTTGCCTCAGCCGACCAGACGTCGACGAGTTCACTTTTTTGGAACGGGGGCATCCGCAGGTTCTCGACCTGCGACCCCAGAACCTTCCGAACGGAAGCAAGCAAACGTGCCTCTTGAATCGGCTGACAACGATCTTTTTCCCACGTATCAATGCCGAGGGTCACGACAGAAAGGCTGGGCAGGTCAATCAGCGCACCGGGGCCATAAGTCCACAGCAACTGGCTTGGACGTACTTCGCCAACCGGAGTCTTGTTGTTGTTGATCATGTTAAGTCCTCATCCTTCTTTGCGGGACGAGGCTTCCAGTCGTGATCGTCCGTGATATGGCTCGTGTTCATGATCAGGCGCACACCGGGCTCGACCTCTCGCATCGACATCGGCACAGTCCAGTTGTCCCAGGCTTGAAGCCCAGGCGACTTGATCAACGCCACGGTCTTGTCTTTGTCAGGGCCACGCTTTTCATACGCCAAAATCCGTCCGCCCTTGCTGACTTCTTTCGCCCATTCGTCGGCGCGCTCTTTCAGTTCAGTCTCAGCCAACTGCTTACGAGCATTGTCTTCAGCAACGTTACCCGCACGAGTCGCCAACACCTTGATGGCATTGACGATCTCGGCTTGATTGGACATGCTTAATTGGCCAGCACCTTCGTTCGGGCTGAACCCGTCGTTCTCCAAACGCATCAGACTCAGCAGCGAGCCTGTCAAACCACGATCCATTGCGCGTGGTGAGAACGGCGTTACTGATTGCGCCTCGACGTGTTTGTAAAAAGTGGCGTGGTAATGCTCGAAGGTTTCGTAGTGCGACAGGTCGCGCGGTCGCGCCCAGGTCAGGACAGTACAGACTAATCCCGGGAAGGAGCGTCCAACACGGCTGGTCGCCTGAATGTATTCGGCGGTTCCCTTAGGTTGCCCGTTCACGGCCATCAGACCGAGCCGGTTCACGTCGACACCCACGGACAGCATGTTGGTCGCCAAGACCACATCAATGGCGCGCGTGTCACCCTCTTGCCAGCGGGTCACGTACTTACCGGTTGCTGCATCAAACTCGGACTTGAACTTGACCGCCAGGTTATCGAGGTACTTGGGGATGTCCTGGCTTGATACCCGAGACGTCAACTCGCGGATATTGCTGACGCTGCGTTGTGCCAATGCGGGCCGCTCCACCATGCTCATCTGCACGCGATAAGAACGCGTCTGCACGTCATCCTCTGCCAGCCGCTTCATGCCGCCCAACTCACGCAGGGAGTTGAAGTAGCCGACCATAGTCATGTACGGATCTGCAGGCTCGCCGAAGCGATCGAACAGTTCTTGCGCTGCCGTCAGGAATGCGGTGTAGACGCGGATCAACATCGCGGGGCGAGAACTTCCGGGTGAGCACACTCCGAGGTAACGCCGGCCTGGCTTGTCTTCGATTGAGCGTTGCACCGAGAAGAAGTTGTCTTCCACATCCAGACCATGCGGTGGAAACACCGAAACGCGGCGCATGAAGACGTTGTTTACCTGCTCTTTTGCTTTGCGTACCGTAGCCGTTGAGGCGATGATCTTCGGCTTGACCGTCATGCCATCAAGCGTCCAACCGCACAGTTCATCGACGGCGGTTTCATACAGACCCACCATGGTGCCCAGTGGCCCGCTGATCAGATGGAACTCATCTTGAATGATCAGGTCAGGCGGACGGATCGGGTTGATACTCTTAACCCGGGCAGCAGGTAAGTTACCACTTGCACGATGCCCAGTGTTGCAATCTGTCCCCTTCCAAAGCAATCCGTGTCGTTCGCACTCCTGACCTACGCGACCAAACAGCGTGCGAACCTGGCCCCGCCACGCCATCATTGCGAACTTATCCACGGTAGCAATCATCATCGTTGGTGGACGATGGTAAATCTCTTCGTCAACAGTCAATACGGGGATGCCATCGCCCTTTGAGAAATCGCATCGCTTAATTTGGTCACCACAAAAGACCTTTGTTCGACCCTGGTTCTTGTCGACCTTTACATCACGGCCAGGTTTGATTTCTGAACCACACCAAGGACAACTCGTCAATTGAGCTGGTGAAGTAGTTCCAGCTGAATTCCGACCAGGGTTCCGAATAGCTTCAATAGCCTCATGGCTTTCATCTGTAGTACCTGGCGTGACCTTGTTGCCAACCCAGAGGCCGATGGTGAAAGGTTCGGTTCCGAGGGATTTGTCGCCCTTGTCCAGCGCCTCGCGCCGCAACACCTCCATCGCGCAGATCAGTGCCGTGGCTCGCTGGAACTGTTGCAGTGTCAACAGGCGAAGCGTGTAGCGCATGATGACGGTCAAACCGCGCGAGCTGTCGAACCCGCCGAGATTGCCTTGCATGCGCCGGATGGCCATGGTGAACGCTGCCACGCCCAAATAGGCTTCTGTTTTGCCGCCGCCGGTGGGGAACCACAACAGATCGGCATAGGCCTCGACGGGCTGGACGCGATCCGGGTGGCTTGGGTCCGCCAGTGATGGGATCGAGAGCAACAGAAACGCCAACTGGAACGGACGCCAGCTGCGGTTTTTCAGCACATCGAACTTGTCGAGGGTGACATCCTCGCCCCGGCGCATGGCCAGCGCGTATTGGCTACGCACGCGTTGCGTCGCCATCGCCCGGTTGGCAAACCGGAATGCGGCCAGCGTCATGGCGGCAGGCTCGGTGATGAGCGAGCCCAGCAGCGGCACCACCGAGAGCAGCAAAAAGTAGTTCAGTACCGAGGTGGAGATGGGCAGCAGCGCCGCCAACCTGTACACCAGCAGGCCGCTGGCTT
>JALRBB010000055.1 GCA_023257915.1 Quisquiliibacterium sp.
CGCCGACATCCAGTCGGCTGCGGTTGCCATGCCGTTCATGACCGGGTTGACGCCGCTGCCCGCGACGTAGAACTCGCTGGTGCTACCGGCACGCGACCAGATTGCAATTCCGATGTACAGCGCGAAGCTCGCGCCGACGACCAGGTAAATCCATGCTTGTTGTGACATGCGGTTCTCCTTAGTCTTCGTGCACGTCGAATTGCCGGTCGATTTCGCCCATCTTCTTCGCGTAATAGAAGATCAGCGCGATAAAGATGTAGATCGAACCCTGCTGAGCGAACCAGAACCCGAGCGGATAGCCGCCGAGGTGGATGCTGTTGAGCAGGTCGGCAAAGATGATTCCGGCGCCAAACGACACCAGGAACCAAACCACCAGGACCTTGAACAGCAGGCCCAGCGTGGCACTCCAGTAGCCATGCGAGTCGTGATTCATAAAAGTTGTCTCCTCCATTCGCCAGCAAGACGACGCGCCCGGAATTCGGGTGCGCTCCCCCTAACTACCGGGCGCAGAATCGTTGTCGAAACTTACGTCACTCTGACGGGTGAATCCGGGTGAGACAGGCTCACCCATCGAACCAGAGTGCTGCATGATTACCTCCGGGGCGGATGGCGTGGCATCATTTCATGTGATGGAACGCAAACCCTCGCAGAGCGACCGTATCGATCCGCCGCCAGCCGGCGACCCGGCCCTCGAAGTTGGCAAGTCGCCAGCCACCCCACGCACCGGCCGGCGCCGCCCCGCCCGGCACTCGGATGACCAGATCGGACTTGCCGCAACACCCTTGCGCGCACTGCTGCGCCGCGAACCGCTGGTCGTGCCGGCATCCATGACGATCCGCGACGCGGCAACACTGATGCGTGCGGAACATGTGTCGTCGCTTCTGATCGGCGAGAACGGACGGCTCGATGCCATCGTGACCGACCGGGATTTTCGTAACCGCGTGATCGCGGACGCTGTTTCCACCGACCGACCGGTCATCGAGGTCGCCACATCCTCACCCGAAACCCTGGATATTCACGCGACTGCATTCGACGCGCTGCTGCTGATGGCGCGACGCGGAGTACATCATGTACCGGTGCTCGCTGACGGCAAGCCCGCCGGCATGCTGACCACGACCGATCTGACCGCACATCACGCAAGCTCGGCCGCGTTTCTGGCCCAGGATATTGAGGAGCAGGACGAGGTTGCCGGGCTACAGCGCGCCTGCGCCCGCTTACGCACGCTGCAGACTAATCTGGTGGCGGCCGATGCGAGCGCCCAGGCCACTGGCCGGCTGATCACCGCGATCACCGATGCGCTAACGTCGCGGCTAATCGTCCTGGCGCAACGTCGATACGGCCCGCCTCCGGTTCCATATGCCTGGGTTGCAGCCGGTTCGCAGGCTCGCGCCGAGCAGACTGCGCGCAGCGATCAGGACAACTGCCTGGTGCTCGATGACAGTTATCGGCCTGCCCAGCACGCCAAGTACTTCCGTCAGTTTGCGCAGTTTGTCTGCGCGGGGCTCGACGCCTGCGGTTATGTGTTCTGCCCGGGAGACATGATGGCGCAGACCGACACCTGGCGTCAGCCGCTCGCCACCTGGAAACGCTACTTTCACGAATGGATCGCGACACCCGAACCGATGGCACTGATGCTGACCTGCGTGTTCTTCGACCTGCGCTTTGTGCAGGGCGAGCCGGCGCTTGTCGAGGCATTACGTAACGACTTTCTGGCGCGCTCGCGCGGCAACGGCATCTTCCTGGCGCATATGGTCGGCAATGCCCTCAAGCACCGCCCACCCCTGAACCTGTTCGGGCGTCTGTCACCCGCGCGCAGTGGCGAGCATCGTGGTCGTATCGACTTGAAACACCAGGGCATCGTGCCGATCGTCGATCTGGCTCGGGTCTATGCGCTGGCCGGTGGGCACCATGCGGTGAACACCCATGAGCGGCTGGAGATCGCCGCCCAGGGTGGGGAGGTCAGCGCGCAGAGCGCCCGCGACTTGCGCGATGCCCTGGAGTTTCTTTCAATTACCCGGATCCGCCACCAGGCGCGGATGATCGAGGATGGATCGCTTCCGGACAATCATCTGGCCCCGTCGGAATTATCGAACTTCGAACGCACCCAGTTGCGTGACGCATTTGCAGTGGTGCAAACGCTGCAGTCGGTGCTCGGGCAGCGGTATCGATAAGCACGCGATGAAGTAGGCGAGCGCTTGCTGCTCCCGCCCACTTGCCCCGGCTCACTTGCGATAGTCGTAAAACCCGCGTCCACTCTTGCGCCCGAGCATCCCGGCGTCAACCATCTCGCGCAGCAGCGGCGCGGGGCGGTATTTCGGATCGTTGAACGCGTTGTAGAGCACCTCCATCACCGCGAGCTCCACGTCCAGCCCGACCAGGTCGCACAGCGCCAGCGGACCGATCGGATGATTGCAGCCCAGGCGCATGCCGGCGTCGATCTCCTCGGCCGTGGCCAGCCCTTCCTGCAAGGCGAAGATCGCCTCGTTGATCATCGGGCACAGAATGCGGTTAACGACGAAGCCGGCGCTGTTCTTGACACCGATCGGAGTCTTGCCAAGCCTGCTGGACAGATCTACCACTGCGTCGATGGTTGCCTGCGAGGTGCGCAGACCGCTGATGATTTCGACCAGCGCCATCACCGGCACCGGATTGAAAAAGTGCATGCCGATAAAGCGCTCGGGATTGTTGAGCGCTGCCGCCAGCCGGGTGATCGAGATCGACGAGGTATTGGTTGCAATGATCTTGTCCGGACCGGCGATCGCCTCGACGTTCTTCAGGATCTTGATCTTGAGCGCCTCGTTCTCGGTGGCGGCCTCGATGATCAGGTCGGTGCCGGCCAGATCCTCGGCCTTGCCGGTGGTGCTGATGCGGGCCATCGCCGCCGCCTTGTCGGCCTCGGTCATGGTCTCCTTGCGCACCAACCGGTCGAGCGAGCCGGAAATGGTTTTGACCGCGCGTTCGAGCGCCGGCTCGTTGACGTCCTGCATGACCGCGTGCAGGCCCACCGCCGCGCAGGCCTGCGCAATGCCGTTGCCCATCGTGCCGGCACCGATGATGCCGATTCGCTGAATAGCCATTTTGATTTCCCTTCGAGCTGATGCGCGAAGCGTCCAGCCCCGCGCGAGGGCCTCAAGGATACGACAGCGTTCAGCGCCGGCGCGCGACGATCCGGGTTCCACCTAGCCGGCCTTCGACATACAGGCCGACGAAAAACGCATATCCGCGATCCCAGCTCTCGAAGTGCTGCTGCCCGAACTTGGCGACCGTGGTGTCGCGCAGCGAGCGGTACATCTGCAGCCGCTCGACTAATAGTCGCGTCCAGACATCGGACAAGTCCTCGAGGTAGACAATCTCGCAGCCCTGACTCTCGAGCAGCGCCAGGTACTCGTCCGCAAGTCCCAGCGGCGCGTAACTCATCTCGTCATACAAGCGTTGCTGTTCACTCGGCTGCAGCGGAACCCGAGCAACGATGTCGGTGAACGCAATGGTCCCGCCGGGGCGTACGACCCTCGCGCATTCGCGAATCAGCGCCGCCTTGTCGGGCACGTGCACCCAGGCCTCCTGCCCCACGACGGCGTCGAAGCCGGCATCGGGCAGCGGCATCGCGGTGGCATCACCTTCGACAAAGTCGACCAGCGTATCCAGGCCAACCCTCGCCGTCAGGCGTTGTGCCGCCTCGACGCGACTGCGGGTGAGATCCAGACCGGTGACCCGGCAGCCGTACCTGTGCGCCAGCCAACGTGCCGGTCCGCCCATGCCACTGCATACGTCGAGTACATGTGCGCCGGCAACGATACCGGCCCGGCTCGCCAGTTCGTCGACTGCCGCGGTACCGCCGTAGTGATCCTGATCGAAACGCGCAAGCGTCTCGACATCGAGATGCTTGGGGTCGATGCCGGCAGCAAGCAGCTTGGCGAGAATTTCGTCTTCGTTGATCGGATGCCGATCGTAAAATCCGATCACGGCGTCTCGGTGCACATCGGTCATGTGGGTTCTCCAGGCTCGACCAGATCACGATAGGCATGCCAGGTGGCATGCCCGATCAGCGGCGCGGTGATCACCAGCAGCCACATGTAAGCCAACAGACTGACACCGATG
>JALRBB010000175.1 GCA_023257915.1 Quisquiliibacterium sp.
GCACATGAATATATCGATGTAGGTCATGAACATGATGTTGAACACTACGATGATGAACACCATAATGATGAAGATCATCTGCGGATCGAAGGCGCGCAGAGCCGGCGACCATTGCTCGATGACCGCGCGCCGCAGCGCGTCGCCGGTTGAATACGGCGCCAGCGCAACGTTGCGCATATTCGCTGCACGCGGCGTCTCACCGCTGAACGGATAGAGCCGCGACTGAAAGGTCGAGACCATCAGCACCCGCTCGTCGCCGGCGAAGATGTCCTCGCTGCCGTTGCCATGATGCACATCGAAGTCGATCAGCGCGACCCGCTGCAAACCGAGCACATCGAGTGCATGGCGGATGCCCACCGCAACATTGTTGAAAAAACAAAAGCCCATCGCCTGACCGCGCTCGGCATGATGCCCCGGAGGGCGCACATTGCAGAACGCGCGCTTGAAACCGCCGCGTACTACCAGCTCGGTGGCCTGCACCACCGCGCCGGCTGCATGCAGTGCGGCTTCCCAGGTATGCGGATTCATGGCGGTGTCCGGGTCGATCGCCACAAAGCCTTCGCGCGGCGCGCGCGCGCGCAACTCGGCAACATGACGCGCCTCGTGGGCACGCATCAACTGCTCCTCGCTGGCCGGCGTGGCGTCAAAGGCTTCCACGAAGTCGAGCAGGCCTTTGGCCAGCAAGCGGTCGCCGATCACGCTGACGCGTTGCGCGCACTCCGGATGGCCCTGCCCCATCTCGTGGCGCAGGCTGCTCGCGTGGGTGATGTACGCGGTTCTCATGCAGCTCCTTTCATCGCAGGCTGTCCGCCACCAAAGCCTGGAGCAGGCAGATGGCGCATGCGCATAGGCGCCTGGTGATGCGACGGCTTGTCACCAGTCTACCGTCGGCCGGGCTGCGACGGTTATGCTCGCGACTTTCGACTACGCGAGGAGCAGTCCATGACGGCACAGATGCAGGACAAGACCGTGGTGATCACCGGTGCGGGCTCGGGTTTCGGCAAGGCAAGTGCGCTGCTGTTCGCCAGGCAAGGCGCCAAGGTCATCGTGGGTGACCTGAACCTGGACACCGCACAGGCCACCGCCGACGAAATTCGTGCGCTGGGTGCCAGCGCGAAGGCGTTGCAGGTAGACGTTGCGCAGGAGGCTTCGGTGGAGAGCTTTTTTGCCGGTGCAATCGACACTTACGGACGCATCGACTGCGCGTTCAACAATGCCGGCATCCTGGGCCCGGTCAAGGAAATGCATGAGGTTACGCTCGACGAATACGAGCGGATCATGGCGGTCAATTCGCGCGGCGTATGGCTGTGCATGCGCGCCGAGATCCGCGCGATGCTTGCGCAGCAGGTTCCCCAGGGCGGGCATTCGATCGTCAACACCGCGTCGGTAGCGGGCCTGGTGGCCAGCGCGATGCTGCCCGCCTATGGCGCATCCAAGCATGCGGTGGTCGGCATGACCCGCAGTGCGGCACGCTCCTACGGACGACGCGGTATCCGCATCAATGCGGTCTGCCCGGGTCCGGTCGAGACGCCGCTGGCCGGGCCGCTGTTCGCATCGGACAAGCGCCGGGACATGCTGCTTGAGCGCCAGGCACTGGATCATTTCGGCACGCCCGAGGAAGTCGCCGAAATGGTGGTGTGGCTATCTTCGCCGGCAGCCTCGCTGGTCACTGGCACGCCGATGCGAGTGGATGCCGGAGCGCTGACCTGAAGCGGTCGACCTTGCGTCGGCAACATCAGGCTGCGTGAGAAGCAGCCTGAAAGCAGGCTGCGAGCTGCGCACCGGGCTGGCCGGTGGCGGTCGTAGAGCGGGCGATGGGAATCGAACCCACGTTCCGAGCTTGGGAAGCTAGTGTCTTACCATTAGACGACGCCCGCGACCGACCGTATTCTAGCCGAGAAGGCCGGCTGGGCGAGACCCAACCAGTGATGGCCGTGGCGGTTCCGCCTTTTCCCAACGGAGTCAAACAATGCAGGAAACGCGCTTTGAAGGCACGCTGCAATGGCACGGCCAGTCGCCGGACATTGCGTTCGACTACGACCACTTCAACCGTCTTGCGACGCTGAGCTTTGCCGGTGGCGCGAGCGTCGAGGCATCGGCCGCTTCGTCGTTCAAGGGCGACGACACGCTGCTCAATCCCGAGACCTTCATGCTGGCATCGCTGATGCATTGCCACTTTCTGACCTTCATGTCGATCGCGGCCAAGTCTCGCGCACCGATTGCCGCCTATTCGGACAGCGCGGTGGGCACGCTTGCGATGAAGGACGGCAAGACGCGCTACGTCGAGGTCACGCTGCGCCCGAAGGTGCGCTTCGTCAACGAGGCCGATGCGGCCAAGCTGGCGTCGCTGCACGAGAAGGCGCACCAGAACTGCTTCATGGGCAACTCGGTGAACTTCGAGATCAAGGTGGAGCCGGAACTCGGATGACTGAAGCTTCCCCGCAAGACCCGCCGCCGGCCGAACATCCGCATATCCGCAGCTTCTCCGGGCGTCGCGGCCACTTCACCAGTGGGCAGCGCCAGGCCTACGAGCAGTTGCTGCCGCGCTGGTCGATTGACTATCGCCCGCAGCCACTCGACCTGGCGGCCGCCTTCGGGCGCCAGGCACCGGTCGTGCTGGAGATCGGCTTTGGCATGGGAGAGACCACCGCGCGGATCGCTGCTGCGCGCCCCGAGTGCAACTTCCTCGGAGTCGAGGTCTATCCTGCCGGAGTTGGCAGTTTGCTGATGAAGATCGACGCGGCCGGACTGCAGAACCTGCGCCTCATCCAGCATGACGCGATCGAGGTGGTGCGCGACATGATCGCGCCGGACAGCCTGGCGGCGGTGCATGTGTTTTTTCCGGATCCCTGGCCCAAGGCCCGGCATCACAAACGCCGCATCATCCGGCCAAGCTTTGTCGAACTGCTGGCCAGCCGGCTGGCACCGGGCGGCATCCTGCACTGCGCGACCGACTGGGAACACTATGCTCTGCAAATGCTGGCTGTGCTGGCGCAGCAGCCCTGGCTGGAGAACACCGCCGGCGCCGTCCAGCTCGCAGACACCGCCGCCGACACGACTGGCTTTGCGCCCCGCCCCGACTACCGTCCGCTGACCAAGTTCGAGCAACGCGGCATCCGGCTGGGCCACGGTGTCTGGGACATCGTGTTTCGAAAACGCTCCAGCCTCGGGTAAGCGGCTGCCGGCGATCGGTCAGGAGCCGCGCCGGGCGCCGCGCTCAAGCGGACCAGTTGACGACGCCGGTCCAGGCCGTGGTCAGCACGATCAGTCCGAACGCGATCCGGTACCAGGCGAACGGAATGAAGTCGTGGCTGGCGACATAACGCAGCAGCCAGTGCACACAGGCCAGCGCACTAAAAAACGCGAACGCCAGCCCGACGCCGAACATCGGCAGATCGTCCAGGCTCAGCAGCTCGCGGTACTTCCAGCAGTCGTAGACCCCGGCGCCGATCAGCGTCGGAATCGCCAGAAAAAATGAGAACTCGGTCGCCGCGCGGCGTGACAGACCGAACAGCATGCCGCCGATGATCGTCGCCCCGGAACGACTGGTTCCCGGGATCAGCGCGAAGGATTGCGCAACCCCCATCTTCAGCGCATCCATTGCGCGCATCTCGTCGACCGAATCGATTCTGGGTGGTCGCTGGAGCCGCCGCTGACGATACTCAACCCATAAGATCACCAGGCCGCCAAGGATAAAAGCGATCGCCACCGGTACCGGGTGGAACAGGTAGTGCTTGATCCGGGACGCGAACAGCACACCGAGCATCGCGGCCGGCAGAAATGCGATCAGCACGTTCAGCGAGAAACGTCTCGCTGCCGGATCCGAACCCAGGCCCCGGACAACTGCCCCGATCTTTTGCCGGTAATACCAGATCACCGAAAACATAGCGCCGGTCTGGATCGCGATATCGAAGAGCTTTTCCTTGTCGCCGGAGAACCCGAGCAGACTGCTGGCCAGAATCAGGTGGCCGGTGCTCGAGATCGGCAGAAATTCGGTCAGCCCCTCAACAACGCCGAGAATCGCGGCCTTGAGCAGCAGCGGTAAGGCAAAGAGAAATTCAAACATTCGGCCTCAGTGCATCAAGTTGGATTTGCCGCCATCGGCGGATGAATTCAGGCTTTCCAGCATCCAATCGGGCCAGATCTCGGCAGGCCAGTCGGCGCGCCGAAACTGCGTGTGCAACACACCCAGCCATTGGCGCATCGGCATCGGGCGAAGGCTCAGCGAGACCGCCTCATCGGGCTGGTCGCCACGAAACACCAGTTGCACCTGCTGTCCTTGCAGCGAGACATCGACCGAGGTCACCAGCCATTGGCGCGCGTCAGGCTCAGCGCGCACCGGTTCCTGCACCTCCAAGGCCGCGGTCGCACTTTGCTGGCGAAACCCCTGAATCGCATCGGCCGCAAGGCTCTGCGGCACTTCGCGCTGTAGCCAATCGAACAACCTGGGCAGCAGTCGCACCAGCATGCGCCGGGTCAGCCACAGGCACAGCGCCTCATCGGCATCGGTCTCGCCGGTGAGCAGGATCCGGTCCTCGCGCTCCTGAAACTCGGTGGTGAGGCGAGTCAGCTTGGCGGGCGCAAGCGGCTTATCGTTATCGGCCGACTCGGGCGCAACCGCCTGCGGGTCGAGCGAGCGGCTGCTAGTCAATCGTCGCTCCTTCGGCGGCCGGTGCCGACTGGTCCGCAGAACGCTGCCCCGCGGGCGGCGGATTGCGCCCGATCACTGCGATCACCGATTCCTGCGTCGCGCGGAAGATCTCGAAGGGCCGCGGATTGGCCTCCAGGTCCGGTGCACGCACCGGCACCATCAAACCTGCCTCGTCCAGGAAATGCTTGAGCTGGGCGGATTTCAGCGCGAAATTGACGTTTTGCGGCAGATCTTTGGTCTTTTCAGCGACCGTCAGTGCGTTGAGCTTGGCCCGCACCACGCCGATCACCGAACCGTCAGGCGCGAGCACCGGTCCGCCGGAATTGCCTTTTTGAATCTCGGCGCTTAGCTGGAAATAGCCTTCGTCGCCGGCCTCGTTGCGATCGCCATTGACCAGCCCCTGCGTGATTTTCTTCGACAAGCCTTGCAGGCGCGGCTGCGGATAGCCAATGACCAGCGCCTCCAGTCCGATCGGCACCCCCCGCCACTCGGCCAGCGGCAGGGCCGGCAGCGGCAGTCGCGCCTTGAGCAAGGCGAGATCGCGTTTCTCGTCGACTCTGACCACCTGGGCGACGCGCCACTTGTTGCGCGCCACCGGGCCGACCAGAATCTGGGATTTATCGCGAATCACATGATGCGCGGTGACGAAGTAGCCATCGTCGGTCACCGCAAATCCGGTGCCGAAACTGACCTGTACCCGGGTCTGGGATTGGCCGGAGGTCTGGGGTTGGCTGGGGGTCTGCGCCCGTACCGGCGCCGACATGATCAGTGCGGCCAGCGCGATCGCCGCGCAGAACGCAAGCAGCATCAGCCCCGGCGCGCCGGCAGGATGCGATCGCCGACCGCCGTCGGTGACGGCATGCAGCCACCCGATCGGGCGGGCGCAGCGGTGCTGAAAACTGGGGCGGAACTTCATCCATGAACTCCGGCGCGGGTAGGCTCCACGATACACGAGGCCAATTCGCGTCAGCGCATCGACAGCCGGCGCAAGCACAATGCATGCACTAACAAGCTGGCTTGCGACCCCGCCGAGCGTCGCCCCGACGCGCCGCGACAACCACTGCCTGCCCGCACCCCGTCCGATTGGTAGAATTGAGCCTGGATTCAAAAGGCTCCGACATGACAATGGATTTCGAACTCGCCCGCTTCAATATGGTCGAACAGCAGATCCGTCCCTGGGACGTGCTCGATCAGGACGTGCTCGACCTGATGCTGACCATCCGGCGCGAAGATTTCGTGCCTGCGCCCTACCGGGCGATGGCATTTACCGACATGGAAATTCCGCTGCTGGTCGACGGC
>JALRBB010000193.1 GCA_023257915.1 Quisquiliibacterium sp.
GAACTGGTAGACCCCGATCCAGACTGCAATCGCCCAGAGCAGATCATGGGCAACCGCGACCAGCGTGCGAGGATTGATCTTGGGAAACAAGGGCATCCCGGTACTCTAGCCCTGCGGGCCTTGGAATTCGAATTGGCTGTCGCGTGAATACGTCAGCTCAGATCAATTTTACCAAGTCGTCTTCGAGCCACTGCAGCTATCCCACCGATGGCGGCGACCGCACAACTCAGCACGAGCCACTGCGCCTGGTTGCTCCAGGATCGCGCGAGCCAGGCAGTGCAGGCGCAACCGAGCATCAGCAGGTAGGCGCCAAGCGCGACGCGCCGATGTCCCAGGCCCGAGCGTACCGCCAACTGGTACAGATGTTCTCGGTGCGCTTCCCAAGGCCGGGCGCCTCTTGCGGTTCTGATCAGCAAGGTGCTTGTCGCATCGAACCAGAACGGCAGAAAGATCAGCAACGGAAAGGCCAGGCTCCAGGCGCTACTGTGCCAGCCATAAAGCCCGAGCGCGGCGGCGAGGAACCCCAGCGGAACCGAGCCGCTGTCGCCCATGAAGATCTTTGCAGGTGGGAGATTCAGGCATAAAAATCCGAGCGCAGCCCCTGCGGTGGCGGCGGCCATGATGCTTGCATCCGGCTCCGGGGTTCCGGTCAGCGCGAGTGCCATCGTGCCGAATCCGACCACTGCCATGCCGCCGGCCAGGCCGTCGGCGCCGTCCATGAAGTTGAACAGATTCGCGCTCCAGGCCAGGCCTATCACCGCGAGTGCGATCGCTAGCGGCGACAGTCCGAACGACACAACGACAATCAGCGCCGCCCCCAGGTGGATCAGCAGGCGGGTTGCTGCGCCAAGTCCTCGGGCATCGTCGAGCAAAGACACGACACTGAGGACCGCGTAACAGACGAGCGACAGGCGCAGCGGCTCGGCCAGCGTCGACCAGCTCGGAAGCACGACCAACGCCAGTCCGCCGAGTATGCCGATACCCCCGATCCGCGGCGTGGCCCGGGAATGCAGCGAGCGATGGTTTGGCCGATCCAGCAAGCGAGTTGCCGCGCCGGTGCGTAGCAGCCAGGCCAGCATGCCGAGCGTGATGAGCGCCGCCAAGCCTGCCGCACCAAGCGGGGCGAGTAGGCCACTCATGGCGTTTGGGATTCGTTCAAGGTTTCCGCCAGCGCCTGTTCGAATCCGACCGGCGGTGTCCAGCCAAGCTTGCGGATCGCGTCGATTGAAATCTGCAATGGATTGAAGAGCCGGTCGATGCCCGCTGAGCCGCTGCCCACGCCGACGATCCGTGCGGCCTGCGCCAACAGCCTGAGCAGCGCTTCGGGGATGGCAAACAGCCTGGCCGGCCTGTGTCGGTGCGCTCGAATCGCGCGAATGAGGTCGGCGACCGTCAGATCGCGCCCGTCGCTGACGAACAGAATCTGTCCTGCGGCTCCCGGCGCCTCGCACAGGAACAACAGCGCGTCGACCAGATTGTCCAGATAAATCATGCTGCGTGGCGCCTGCGCCCCAGCCAGAGGCAAAGGCCAGCGGCTCTCGGCGGCGCGCAACAGCACCCGAAAATTCGCCCGCACTCCCGGCCCGTAGACCAGCGGTGGCCTCGCGATCACAACCTCAAATGGCCAGGGCTGTTCGGCATCGAGCAGCAGGCGCTCGGCCTGCAGTTTGGAGCGGGCATAGTCATCCGACGGATCGGGCGGCTGATTCTCATCGACCGGCCCCGCGGTTCGCTCGCCCATCACTTTCACGCTGCTCACCAGGACGAAGCGTTGGATGCCCGCGTCACCGGCCGCTTTGGCCAGCCTGCGGGTGAGTTCCACGTTGGCCTGCTGATAGTCGTCGGGCGAGACCGCGGCATTGCCCTGGTGAACCAGGGCCGCCAAGTGCACCAGGCAATCGCAGCCGGCCAGCGCTTGCGCGCTTGCGGATGTGTCGCGCAGCGATTCGCGGCGTACCGGGCGAACCCGATGGCCACGCGCTTCGGCCATTGTGCAAAACCGGGCACCGATCCAGCCGT
>JALRBB010000206.1 GCA_023257915.1 Quisquiliibacterium sp.
CGATTGCCGCGTAGCCCTGCTTCAGGGTTTCGACCATGTCGGTCTGCACAAAGCCCGGGCAGATTGCATTGACCGTCACGCCGGTGCTGGCGGCCTCGAGCGCGACACAACGGGTCAGTCCGACAACCGCATGCTTGCTGACGTTGTAGGCACTTTGGTTACGCGATCCCCATTTGCCGGCCGTGGATGCGAGGTTGACGATGCGCCCGAAACCTCGCGCCTGCATGCGGGGCAGGGCCGCCTGCATCAGGTGGATCACACCAAACAGGTTGACGTCGAGCAGGCGCTGGAACTCTGCCGGCTCGTACTCGAGAAACGTGCGCGACTGATAGATGCCGGCATTGTTGACCAGCGTGTCCAGGCGCCCGAAGCGTGCTTCGACTGCGTCGATCGCGGCGACACAGGCGTTGCGATCGCTGACGTCCAGCGCGTGCACCATCGTGCGCTCGGGCGGCAGCGCAAGTTGCGCCTGCACTTGCTCGAGCTTGGCGCGATCGGTAGCGGCCAGACACAGGTTCGCGCCCTCGGCCGCGTAGGCCCGGGCGATCGCCAGGCCGATGCCGCGGCTCGCACCTGTGACCATGGCGACGATGCCGGCCAGCCGACCGGCCCCCGGCGATGTCGGATCGGCTTGCTGCGAAGCTTGGGACTCGGTGGGGGGCATGGGCTCTCCTTGGCGATCGTCGATTGAGGGCGTGCGGTCAGCGACCGGTGAGCGGACGGAAAAACTGCTGAATCTCGTGCGCGAGCGCCGCGGGTTGCTCCATCGCTGCGAAATGCCCGCCACGCGGGAACACGGTCCAGCGCTGGATGTTGCTGTACGCGCGATCGGCCAGCGAACGCGGCGGACGCAGGATTTCGCGCGGCGACTCGCAATAGCCGGTCGGCACATCGACCGTGTGACCGGCGGGAACCGGCCAGGGGCCATGCATTCGCGCGTAGTAGGGCCAGAATGACGAGCCGATCGCGCCGGTAAACCAGTACAGCGCGATGTTCGCAAGCATCCGGTCGCGGTCCACGGCGCTTTCCGGCGTGCCGTCGTTGTCGGTCCAGCGCTGGAACTTCTCGCCGATCCAGGCGGCCAGGCCGGCTGGCGAGTCGGTTAGCGCAAACGCGAGTGTCTGCGGTCGGGTGCCCTGGATCGCCTGATAGCCGGTGTCCTCGCGCATGAAGGTGGCGAGTTCGTCCAGATAGCGGCTTTCCTGCGGCGTCGGACTGGGCGCGATCGACGGATCGCGGCGCAGTGGCATGAAGTTCAGGTGAATGCCAAAGACCTTGTCGGGATATGCGAATCCGATCCGCGACGTGATGAACGAGCCCCAGTCGCCACCTTGCGCGGCGAAACGCGGGTAGCCCAGCACCGAGCTCATCAACTCGACGAAGCAATCGGCCAT
>JALRBB010000210.1 GCA_023257915.1 Quisquiliibacterium sp.
GACGGTCGCGCAGTGCGCAGCTGCACGATGCTCGCGGTCCAGGCCGACGGCACCGAAGTGACCACGGTTGAAGGCCTTGCGCCCGAGGGCGGCCTGCATCCGCTGCAACAGGCATTTATCGACTGCCACGGCCTGCAATGCGGCTTTTGCACGCCCGGATTTGTCATGAGTGCAGCCAGCCTGCTCGCGCAGAACCCGTCGCCCAGCGACGAGGAAATCCGCCATGCGCTGGAAGGCAACCTGTGCCGATGCACCGGTTACGTAAACATCGTCGAAGCGGTTCGCGAGGCGGCCGCTTCGATGAACGGCAAATGAAACAGTGCACGGCGCGACACGAGGAGATGATCAGGTGAGCAGCGAGCCAACTTACGGCCGATTCGGCAGCGGCAAGTCCGTCCGCCGACTCGAGGACCCCACTCTTGTCACCGGCACAGGTCGATATGTCGATGACGTCGAACTGCCGGGGCAGACCCATCTGGTATTCGTGCGTTCGCAATATGCGCACGCAAAGATCAACTCCGTCGACAGTTCTGCGGCGCTCGAGATGCCAGGCGTGATCGCAGTCTTTAGCGGTGCCGACCTGGTCGCCGCGGGCGTCAACCCCCTGCCCGCGCAGGGGATGTTCAAGCGTCCCGACGGCTCGGCCCCCACCTCCCCGCCGCGGCGCGCGATCGCGCACGAGGTCACCCGCTTCGTCGGCGAACCGGTCGCTGCCGTGATTGCGCAAACCCGCGAGCAGGCCAAGGCGGCCTCAGAGGCGGTCTACGTCGATTACGAGGAACTGCCGGTGGTGGCCGACTTGAACGGCGCACTGGCGGCCGATGCGCCGCTCGTCTGGGAGCCTGCTGGCTCGAATGTCGTCGCCCGCAACAACCATGGCGACAAGGCTGCCTCCGACGCAGCCTTCGCCAAGGCTGCGCATGTGGTCTCGATGCACATCGAGAACCAGCGACTGGCACCGGCACCGATGGAGCCACGCGGCGTGCTGGCCGATTTCGACGAGAAAAGCGGCCGCATCACCATCACGATGAGCACCCAGATGCCCACCGGCGTACGCAATACGCTGTGCGACGAGATCCTGAAGATTCCCAAGGAATCGGTGCGAGTCACCGTGGGGGACGTCGGCGGTGGTTTCGGCATGAAGACCGGTATCTATCCGGAGGACGCTGCGGTCGCCTGGTGTGCCCGTGAACTGCGCCGGCCGGTCAAGTGGATCGCCGAACGCGGCGAAGAGTTCCTGTCCGCGGTCCACGGCCGTGGCATGCAAAGCGATGCAGAGCTCGCGCTCGATGCGCAGGGCAAGATCCTTGCACTGCGGGTCCGCACCCAAGCCAACGTCGGCGCATATGCGACACCAACCGGCTGCGCGATCCAGTTGCTGATCGGTCCGTGGGTCTCGACCAGCATTTATGACATCCCCGCGATCGACTTCACGCTGGATGCGGTCATTACCAACAACGCGCCCACCGGCGCTTACCGCGGCGCGGGACGTCCCGAGGCGATCTACAACATCGAGCGTCTGCTCGATCTGGCCGCCCGTCGCACTGGCATCGCGCAACAGGAAATCCGTCGCCGCAACATGATCAGCCCGGCGCAGATGCCCTATCGCAACGCAATGGGCCAGACCTACGACAGCGGTCAGTTCGAGTCGGTGATGAACCAGGGCCTTAAGCTGGCCGACTGGGACGGTTTTGAGGCGCGCGCCGCCGCGTCGAAGGCGCGTGGCAAGCTGCGCGGGCGCGGCATCGCCACCTTCCTCGAATGGACCGGCGGCAACGCACTCGAGGAGCGCGTGACGCTGACGGTGTCGGGCGACGGTTACATCGAAATCTTCTCGGCAACCCAGGCGATGGGCCAGGGCATCGTGACCACTTACGCCCAATTGGCGGTCGACGTGTTCGGCGTCCCGATCGACAAGATTCGGGTGCTGCAGGGTGACACCGACCGCGGCACCGGGTTTGGCAGTGCCGGCTCGCGCTCTTTGTTCACCGGTGGCTCGGCCGTCAAGGCCGCCTCGGTCAAAGCGGTCGACGCAGCCAGGCAGATGGCCGCCGATGAGCTCGAGGCCTCTGCCGAGGATCTCGAATACGCGGACGGCAAGTTCCGGATCGCCGGCACCGACCGCGAAATGGACTTGTTCGAGGTCGCAGGTCGCCAGCCCGACGGGCGCGTCTATATTGACTCGACCACCGCCGTGCAGGCTCCGTCCTGGCCAAATGGCTGCCATATCGCCGAGGTCGAAGTCGACCCGGACACTGGGGTCGTGGAGGTCGTCGACTACGCGTCGGTCAACGACGTCGGTCGCGTGGTGAACCCGATGATCGTGCGCGGCCAGCTCGAGGGTGGCGCAGTCCAGGGGATCGGCCAGGCGCTTTGCGAGCAGATCGTCTATGACCCGCAGTCGGGCCAGTGCCTGACCGCGAGCTTCCTCGACTACACGCTACCCCGGGTCGATGCGGCTGCCACCCGGTTCAAGACCGAACTCGACGAATCCACGCCCTGCCTGACCAATCCGCTCGGCGTCAAAGGGGTCGGCGAACTCGGCACGATTGGCGCAACGCCCACCGTGGTCAACGCGGTGGTCGACGCACTCGATCGCGCCGGTCGCCTCGAGCAGGCGCTGCAGATGCAGATGCCGCTGACACCGGAACGGGTGTGGCAGGCCTTGTCGGGCAGCGCCAGCTGAGCGGGCCGCAACGGAGAAAGCACAGATGAACACATTCGACTATCAACGGCCAACCAACGTGGCCGATGCGGTTGCCGCACTGAAATCCACCTCCGACGGCCGGGCGCTGGCAGGCGGCCAGTCTTTGCTGCCGACGATGAAGCTAGGACTGTCGGCTCCGGAACTGCTGGTTGACCTGTCGCGGGTCGACGGGCTCGTCGGCATCAGCCGATCGGGCAACAGCCTGCGTATCGGGGCGATGACTTCGCACGCAGCGGTCGCGGCGTCCGCTGAGGTTCAGCGCGCGATTCCGGCGCTGGCGCTTCTGGCCGGTGGCATCGGTGACCCTGGTATCCGCCAGCGCGGCACGATCGGCGGCAGCCTTGCCACCAACGACCCGGCAGCCTGCTACCCGGCCGCGCTTTTGGCACTTGATGGCGTCGTGCACACCGACCGGCGCAAGATCGCCGCGGGCGACTTTCTGGTCGGGCTCTACGAGACGGCGCTTGAACCCGACGAACTGATCACTGCGGTCGAGTTTCCGATCCCGTCCCGGGCCGGCTATGTGAAATTTTTGCAACCAGCCTCGCGATTCGCGCTGGTCGGTGTTTTCGTGGCCAGCAGTGATCGTGGCGTGCGCGTCGCGGTCACCGGCGCAGCCGCCTGCGCATTCCGGGCGGAGGCGCTCGAAAAGGCGCTGAGTGCCAACTGGGCCGCAGCCAGTTGCCGGAAAGTCGCGATCGCGGCCGACGGTCTAAACACCGACCTGCACGCCAGTGCGAGCTATCGCGCCCACCTGATCTCGGTGCTCTCGGCGCGCGCGGTCGAACAGGCAGATTCAGCCGCTGCCTGACCTCGCCATGGTGCGCAATCTGCCGACCAGCATTGACGAAACCAGCAAACTGCTCGGCAAGGCGGACTACCTTCCCGATCGCAGGCTGGCGACCGCGGTCTTCCTGGCGCTGTCGCTGGGCCGACCGCTATTGCTGGAAGGCGAGCCCGGCACCGGCAAGACTGAAGTTGCCAAGGCGCTGGCAAGCGCACTCGGGCGTCGCCTGCTGCGCCTGCAGTGCTACGAAGGTCTCGATCTTGCCTCGGCGGCTTACGAGTGGAACTACGCCGGCCAGCTGCTCGAGATCCGTCTGGCCGAGGCAAGCGGTGTCGCGCAGCGCGAGCAGCTTGCCCGCAGCCTGTTCGATGAGCGTTTTCTGATCCGCAGGCCGCTGCTGCAATCGATCGAGCCGGATCCAGCCGGTCCGCCGGTGCTGCTGATCGACGAACTCGACCGGGCAGACGAACCGTTCGAGGCGTATTTACTGGAACTGCTGTCCGACTTCCAGATCACGATCCCGGAACTGGGGACGCGTCGCGCCCTAGCCCCTCCGATCGTGATTCTGACCTCGAACCGTACCCGCGAAATTCATGATGCGGTCAAGCGGCGCTGTATCTACCACTGGGTCGGCTTTCCGGACGCGGCCCGCGAGTTGCAGATCGTGCGTCGCAGGGTACCGGGCATCGAAGCGGCACTGGCCGCACGCATCGTCGCCTTCGTGCATCAGCTGCGTGAACTCGAACTGTTCAAGCAACCCGGAGTCGCCGAATCGATCGAGTGGTCCCGGGCACTGGCCGCGCTCGACGCCGTCTCGCTCGACCCGGCCATGGTCGATGACACGCTCGGCGTGGTGCTGAAATACCAGGACGACCTGGAGCGCGTACGTGGCGCGCAGGTCGAGCGCATCCTCGCCGGCATCGACGCGTCGACCAGCGAACAAGCCGCCGATGCATGATCGCCGGTTCGCCGGCAATGTGCTGCGCTTCGCTCGCCTGCTTCGCGATGCCGGCATGCCGATCGGCACCGATCGCATCCTGTTAGGGCTGCAGGCCTTGAAGCTCGCCGGACTCGAGAGCCGCGAGGATTTCCGTGGCGTGCTTGCCTCCTGTCTGCTTGACAGGGCTGACCAGTTGGATTTGTTCGATGAGGCCTTCGACCGTTTCTGGGTGACCCCCGACCTGCTGTCGCTCGGCGGCGCTGGCCGCCAGGTCGCGGAGCAGACGGGTTCCGCAGATCCAGACGATGAATTCACGCCCAGCGCCAATCGTCGACTTGCCGAAGCGTTTGCCGGTCTGCACGGCACTGAGCGCAGCGCAGTCACGCTCGAGCGGCGTGAGGCGGTCCTGAGTGCGTCGGGGCAGGAGGCGCTTCGTCAGGCGGACTTCGATTCGATGAGCGCCGACGAATGGCGCGAAGCGCATCGTCTGCTCACTCGCTGGAGACTTCAGTTGCCCCGGGTGCCGACCCGTCGGCTTCGTGCGTCAAACCGCGGACATCGCCCGGACTGGCGACGAATCGCAGCAGACGCTGCGCGGCGCGGTGGCGACTTCGTCCACCTTGCGCGCCTGCAGCCCGGAACGCGCGCAACGCCGCTGGTCGCGCTGATCGATGTCTCAGGTTCGATGAGCCGGTATTCACGGATGTTCCTGATGTTCCTGCATGCTCTGGCCAGCCGCGAACGCAGCACACAGGTGTTCCTGTTCGGCACTCGACTGACCAGCGTCACCCGTGCGCTGCGCACTCGCGACCCGGACATGGCCCTGCGCGCCTGCGCCCAATTGGTCCCTGACTGGTCGGGCGGAACCCGCATCGGTGAATGCCTGCACCGATTCAACCTGCAGTGGTCGCGCCGCGTCTTGGGGCAAAATGCGACCGTGCTGCTGGTGACCGACGGCCTGGAACGCGAAAATACCGCCCTGCTGAGCTTCGAGGCCGAGCGGCTGAGCAAATCCTGCCACCGTCTGGTTTGGCTCAACCCGCTGCTGCGTTATCGCGGCTTTGAGCCGCGAGCCTCGGGCGTGCGTGCAATCCTGCCGCATGTCGACGCGCACTTGCCGGTGCACAATTTGAATAGTCTGGACGACCTTTCTCGCGCCCTTGGCGCGCTTGGTCGCCATCCTCGCAACGCTTCAACGAGTCTATGACATGGAACTGAACAGTCAACAAGCCCTTCGCGTGACCCAGCAGCAGGCCTGGGATGCCTTAAACGACCTCGAAATCCTGCGCCGCGCGATCCCGGGTTGCGAGACCATCACCCTCGACGGCGACAACCGGTTCCAGGTCGTGGTGGCAGCCAGCGTCGGCCCGGTCAAGGCGAAGTTCCGCAGCAAGCTGCAGCTGCAGGATATCGACGCGCCAAATTCCTACACGATGCAGTTCGACGGCCAGGGCGGTGCTGCGGGCTTTGGCAAGGGTACGGCCAAGGTGCGACTGGAGCCCGGCGAACCGGGCGTCACGATCCTGCACTACCAGGTCACCGCACAGGTGGGCGGCAAGCTCGCCCAGGTCGGGTCGCGCCTGGTCGACATGGCCGCGCAAAAGATGGCACGTGATTTTTTCGAAAACTTCGACAAGGTCCTGCTCGAGGTGTATCCGCCTGCCGAGCCGGCAGCGCCGGCACCCGAGGCGGCTGCAGCGCCTGCGGGGCTGTTCGGGCGGATCATGGCTGCCTTGCGCCGTTTGTTCGGCGGATGAACGTGCAACACTGAACGCTCGCCGGCGCCGCGCAGTCCTGCGCTCTGCCGGCGCTCACCAGCCCTTCCGCGGCTAGAGCATGCCGCGGGCAGCGAGCTTGTCACAAACCAGTGCGGCCGCCGCGACGTCCTCACAGGCCATCCCGATCGAATCGAGCACGACGGTCTCATCCGGCCCGACCGAGACCGCGCCAGCCAGCAGTTCGCCGAGTTCGCCGCGAATGACCGGCGAGTAGCGCCGCACATTGCCCGATTCGGTCTGGGTCCCGGCGCGCGAATCGACGATCACGGTATGCGCCATCGTCAAGGCGTCGAGTTCGGCGCCGTCCTTGCCGCTCCAGCCAACACTAGCCACCTTGGCACCCGGCTTGAGCCACCTGCCGTCCAGAACCGGCTCGGTAGACGCGGTCGCCACCACCACCACATCCGCGTCTCGTACCGCCTCCTCAGCGCTCAGCTGGCGTCCGCCGTACTCGGCTGCAAGTTGCTCGGCGCGCTCAGGCGTGCGATTCCAGACGCGCAAATCGCTGAATCCGCGGACATGACGCAGCGCCTCGATATGCGTGTGACCTTGCAGCCCTGCGCCCAGGATGGCCAGACTGCGCACATCCGGCGCGGCAACCGCATCGATGAACGCTGCGGTGACCGCAGCGGTTCGCCACTCGGTGATCAAGCGCCCGTCCATCGCGAGCAAAGGCTCACCGGTCTGCGGACGAAACATCACGATCACCGCCAGATGGGTCGGCAAGCCTTTCGCTCCGTTATTCGGATACGCACTGACCAGCTTGGCGCCCAGGGCGCCAGCACTGGCGGCGGGCATCGCACCGAAGAACCCGCCATGGGTAGGTACGTCGATGATCTGACGGGTTGGCTGTCGAATCTGACCGGTCGAAAACTCCATTAATGCGCTCTTCATGACCGGAATCAGTTCCGGCAGCGAAAGCACCGAGGCGATCGTGGCCTCGTCGATGAATTTCATGTCCGACCTCAGTCCAAAAATTTGAGAAGATTCGGCTACGGGCTGGGCAGCCGATCCGGCGATCTTGCCCGCGATGTTGCGGCGGGGACGCTACCGGTCGCGTTGATGGTAGAACATAAACGATGCAGTTCGCGCATACCCGGATGTAAAACTCCCGACGCGCCGCGCTCACTCTGTTTAACAGGAATCCGCCTCCATGCCGGCAATGCCGATCGTGTTCTTCGGGCACGGCTCCCCGACGAATACCCTCGAGAGCAATCGTCATACCCAGGCGTGGCGCGACTTCGGCGCCTCGCGGGAGCGTCCTCGCGCGATCCTGATGATCTCCGCGCATTGGTATCTGCCCGGAACGGCGGTGACCGCGATGCCACGTCCGCGCACCATTCATGATTTCTACGGCTTTCCGCAATCGCTGTTCGATTTCCGGTACCCCGCCGACGGAGATCCGCAGCTCGCCCAACGGGTGGCGCAACTGCTCGCTTCGAGGCCGGTGCGTCTGGACCAGGAGTGGGGCCTGGATCACGGCGCCTGGTCAGTCCTGGCACATGCCTATCCGCAGGCCGATATTCCGGTCGTCCAGTTGTCGATCGACTCCTCGTTGCCCAGCGCTTCGCACTTTGAGATCGGGCGACGGCTGGGTGCCTTGCGCGACGAAGGGGTGTTGATTGCCGGCAGCGGCAACATCGTGCACAACCTTGGCCTGCTGCGACGCGATCCGCAGGCCGAACCCTATGATTGGGCGACGACCTTTGAGCGCCAGGTCAGGACCGCGATCGAACAAACCGACAATGTCTCGCTGGTGCGCTATGACTGGCTCAGCGAAGACGTCGAGTTGTCGATCCCTACGCCGGAGCACTATCTGCCGCTGCTCTACATCCTTGGCGCGCGCCGTAGTACTGATCGGCTTAGCGTGCTGAGCGAAGGCATCGAACTGGGTTCCATCTCGATGAGCTCTTACGCGTTCGACACGCCGTAAGAGCCGCTGGCAGTCCACGCAGCCGCCGTCAGGCGGCCCGATCAGTGGCCTCGCGTCGTGGGTTGCGAAGCCGCCAGCTTGGCCGCAGCCGCCAACGCGGCCGAACGCCGAGACTCGCTGCGCGCGATCCAGACCGTCGAGACGAAGATGACTGCGCCTCCGATCAAGGTGGTCTGAGTCGGCAGGTTGCCGAACAGCAGAAAACCCATCGCAGAGGCCCAGATCAGATCGAGGAACTTGACCGGCTGCGTGGCCGAAATGTCCGCGACCTTGAACCCACGATTCAGACAGTAATGGCCAAGACTCCCCAGCACACCGCCAATCAGAAACAGGCCCCACTGCAGCAATGTCGGCGGGGTCCAGCTGGCAAGGGCCGCCGGCATCGTAAATAGCGTCACCGTCAACGACTGCCACAGCACGATCACTCCGGCCGAGTCGCGTCGCGTCAGCTTCTTGGCGAGCAGGAACGAGCCTGCGAACACCGGTGCCGACGCCAGCATCATCAGGTTGTAATAGCCGCCGCTACCGGTCAGCTTTGGACCGACAACGATCATCACCCCAGCAAACGCGATGCCAGCGGCCACCCAGCGGGCGACCACCATCTTTTCGCCGAGCATCAGCGAGGCGCCGAGCATGATGAAAATCGGCGTCGTGAATCCGATCGCGGTGGTGTCGGCTAGCGGGATCTGTGGCAAAGCCGTGAACCACAGAAACATCCCCACGGTATGCACCGCGCCGCGCAGCAACTGTCCGCGCAGATCATTGGGCCGGTAGCTGGCCAACCCGGTGCGCAGCACAAACGGCAGCACGACAACCAGTCCGAACCCGTAGCGCAGGAACTGCGTCTGGTAGCTGTCCAGCTGCAACGCCATCAGTCGCATCGTGCCGTTTAGCACGCTGAACAGCATGCCGGCCGCGATGGTCCACAACATGCCTCGAATCGTCGGGCTGAGCGACTCGAAACGGCTGCGAATCGCCAAGAGCAGGCGAACCGGGCCGCCCGCAAGCGCCGACGAGTCTTGCTTGGGTGGCAACTTGCTCAACCGACGATGCCGATCTGCCAGGGAACGAACTCGTGATCGCCCAGACCAAGTTCCTCGCTCTTGCTGCG
>JALRBB010000225.1 GCA_023257915.1 Quisquiliibacterium sp.
GCCGTCGAACACCGCCGCCATCGCATCGATGTCGGGCTGCTCCCCACTTGCATAGACCGCCAGGTCGCGGGTGCGCGCCTGCGCGCCAGTCCCGGACAAGGGCGAATCGACCATGCCGATGCCGCCCCGGGCGAGCAGTTCGCGGGCTTCGAGTTTGTCGGCGATCGGAAGCGTACTGGTCTCGGCGAGCACACGACGCGGTGCCTGGTCATGCGCACCGGACTGCGCCTGGACGAGCGCCTGGCAAACCTGTAGCAGTGCGGCCGACGACGGCAGCGAGCTAACCAGAAGCCGTACCTGCGGCGCGATCTCATGCGGCACCTGCCCAACGAGATCGATGTCGCCGGTCAGCGAGTCACGTGCCTGCGCAGACGGATCGACTCCGGCAACCGAGAAGCCTGCACGCTGAAGATTGCGCGCGATCGACGATCCCATGATGCCCAGACCGATGACGCCGACACGCGTGCCCTGCTGTTCCATCCAATCCCCCGGTGCGCACGCTATTTATCTATAGATCAACAAATCATACAATGCCGGGTGACAGCGGCCAATCACCGCCGCGCGCAGCGCCCCCCTGCAATGCAGTCCCTCCGGAGAATGCACCACATGAGCGAAAGATTCATCTCCAGACCCGATGGCGCCCGCCTGCGCATCATGGATCACGCAGCGCGACTTTCGGTGCCGGCCGCTCAGGCCCCGACGCTGGTGCTGTCCAACTCACTGGCCACCGATGCATCGCTCTGGGATGACGTGATCGCAAGGATCGGCGCGCGCGTGCGCCTGATCGGCTACGACACCCGCGGCCATGGCGCGAGCACCTCGCCAGGCGCCAGCACCACGCTGGCCACGCTGGCCGAGGACCTGTTTGCGGTGATGGACGCCTGCGGAGTCGACAAGGCCTTCGTCGCCGGTATTTCACTCGGCGGAATGACCGGTCAGCAATGCGCGCTGACGCGGCCGCAACGACTGCTCGGGCTAATCGCCTGCAACTGCCGCGCGAGTATCGATGCGGCAGGCATCGCTGGCTGGGAGCAGCGTCTCGAAGTCCTGCGCACCGGTGGCATCGATGCACTGGCCGCAATCACGCTGGAGCGCTGGTTTACACCCGAGTATCGCGAGGCCAATCCGCAGACCATCGAACGGGTACGCGCCATGATCCGCACCACGACCCCGGTCGGCTACGAGGCCTGCGTACGGGCGATCCAGGCGCTTGACCTGCTCGATGCGATCACCGACATCCAGATGCCGGTGCTGCTGGTCGCCGGCGAACAGGACGCCGCGGCATCGCCGGCAGCCATGCAGGCGATGCAAAAGGCGATCTCGGGCGCGCGGCTCGAGGTGCTCGATCCGTGCGGACATCTGTCCTCGGTACAGCGCCCGGATGACCTCGCAGCGCTGATCGAAGAGTTCATCCACGAGGCCTTGGCGTCGCAATGACGATGAAGCTCGGAACCTTCATGATGCCGCTGCATCCTCCGGGCCGAAACCCGGGGCAGACGCTGGCCGAGGACCGCGAGGCGATCATCCTTGCCGACCGTCTCGGCTACCACGAGGCGTATGTCGGCGAGCACACCACCGATCTGGCCGAGAACGTCACCTCGTGCCTGATGTTTCTGTGCAGCGTCGCCTTCGAGACCAAGCAGATCCGCCTGGGCTCGGGCACGCTGAACATGCCCAACTCGCATCCGGCCGCGGTCGCTGCCAACGTGGCGATGATCGATCACCTGCTGCAGGGCCGCTTCAACATGGGCATCAGTCCGGGCGGCCTGATGTCCGATGCAGAGGTGTTCGGCAACTACGGCAAGGATCGGCTCGAGATGTTCGTCGAGGCGATCGACATGGTGCTGGCGATCTGGAAAGGGACCGCGCCGTACGACCTGAAGGGCAAGCACTTTGCGGTCAGCACCGCGCGCACGATGATCCCCGAAATCGGTCAGGGCATCATCCTGAAGCCGTTCCAGGCGCCGCATCCGCCGATCGTCGTCACCGCAGTCGCGCCCTTCTCCAAGGGCGTCACAGCGGCGGCGGCGCGCGGCTGGGAGCCGATCTCGGCCAATTTCCTGCTGCCCGAGTGGGTCAAGACCCACTGGGCAAGCTATGTCGAGGGCTGCGCGCAGGGCGCACGCCCGGCTGACCCGGCAAACTGGCGCGTCGCCAAAAGCATCTTTGTTACCGAGAACGACGACAAGCTCGCGCATCGCTACGCGCACTCCGCCGAAGGCCCGTATCACTTCTACTTCAAGCAACTGATCCGCAAACTGGTCGGATTTGCCGGCCGTGCCAACCTGTTCAAGCTCGATCAGTCGGAACCGGATGACTCGGTCACCGCTGACACGGTCGCTCCGAAGCTGGTGATCGCGGGCTCGGTCGACAGCGTCGTCGACCAGATTCTTGCGTTCCGCGAAAAGGTCGGCGACTTCGGCACACTGCTCTATGCGTGCCACGACTGGGTCGATCCGGCGCTGGGCCGGCGCTCGATGGAACTGATGGCCGAGAAGGTGATGCCCAGGGTTAACGCAGCAATCGCCGCCGGCCGCTGAGCGCAGTCGACCAGACCGCCAAGCCCTTCGGCCGCCCCTTTAGTCAGCGCTCCGGTCAGCCCTTGGGCGCCGGCACCTGCGCGCAATACCAGTCCGCAATACCCTCACCGGTCATCACTCCGACCCGGGGCTTGGACAACACCGCATCAAGCAGTCGCTCGAACGCCGCGATCCGGTGTGGCACGCCGGTGATGTACGGATGCACGCTGATCGCCATCACGCGCGGGTTTTGCCCGCCCTCCTGCCACAGACGCTCCATCTGCAGCACGCCGCGATGGAACAACTCGTCGCTGCGATGATGCTGCAAGGCCATCAGCGGAATATCGTTGATCTCCACGGTATAAGGCACCGACAGCACCGGTTTCGGACGCGCATGGATCCACGCCGGCTGATCGTCCACCACCCAGTCGGCGACATAGTCGATACCAGCTGCCGACAGATAATCGATCGTGTCGTCGGTCTCGGTCAGGCCCGGGCTCTCCCAGCCACGCGGTGCCTTGCCGGTAAAGGCCCGAATCGAGTCGATCGTCTGGCGGATGGCCTGCACCTGATCCTCGAGTTTGTGCATCGGGCCCTGGATGAAGCCAGGGCCCATGAACTCCCAGCCGGCGTCCAGCGCCGCGCGCGCAACCCTCGGATAGCTCTCGCAGAC
>JALRBB010000236.1 GCA_023257915.1 Quisquiliibacterium sp.
GCCATCGTCGTTCTCGACAATGCGCACTATGCGGAAACCGGCATGCAGCAGAGCCATACCGCGCGCGGTGTCAGCATGACCGCGGTGGCAGCGGGATGCGGGTTTACCTGGACCGGAGACATCGACTCGATGGCCGGCCTGGGCGCTATCCGTGAGCATCTCGAGCGTCGCGTCGGACCGGCTCTGGCCACGGTGCGCATCGAGGCCAGCGAACCGCCGCGTGCGCTGCCTTTACGCGACGGGGTCGAGATGAAGAACCGGTTCCGCCGCGCGCTGGGCCTGCAGACGATCTAGCCCCTGACCGGCCGTGCCGAGATCACATGTCCGAGCTGCCAGGGTCGCGGCAGCCGGGCATGTGCTTGCTTGATCAGCGCCAGGCGCTCAAGCAACTCATCAGGCATTGCTGCGGTCTTGCGCTGGCGCATGTCCATGTGCGTGGACAGTGACTCATAGGTCGCTGCCAGATAGCCCTCGGTCGCGTGGAACATCTCCTGATAGAAATGCAAGCGCTTGTAGTCGAAGTCAACGAGTCTGGCTTCGAAGCGCAGCGGATCGCCCTGCTTGAGCTCGCGCACGAAGGTCAGGTGCGTTTCCAGCGCGAATGTCGACGCGGCATTCTTCTGGCGAAACTCCGGGGTGAATCCGAACCAGTCGAACAGCGAGTCCGACGCCTGATCAAACGCGACATGGTAGTAGCCGACATTCATGTGGCCGTTGTGATCGATCCATTGCGGCAAAACGCTCGCGATCGGTGGTGCGAACGGGGTTTGAATCTCCATTGAAACCAGGGCTCCTGCGTGTTTGACGGGCCGCTCAGCGCGCGCCCAGTTGTTTCTTCAGGTCCAGGCCAACCGCCTTGTTGACGAACTGGAAGGTGGCGACCTTGGCAAGGTCCACATCGCCCTCCTTGTACAGCCCGGCCTTGACCATCTTGTCGTAGAAATCCTTGATGCGCGCCGCGCTCATCGCACCGACACCACCGGCAAGCGCCTCGCCGGAATCAACGATGCCCTGCTCGCGGATCAGCGCGACCGATTGTTCGAGCTCGACCTCGGTCATGTCGGGATTGTCCTTGCGCATCAGCGCATTGGCTGCCTTGCGGTCGCCGTACAGATAGTTGACCCACCCGATCGCAGACGCATCGACAAAGCGCTGCACCAGATCCGGCTTATTGCGCACGGTATCGGTGCGTGCCTCGATGACTGTCGAGTAGGTCGAAAATCCATGATCGGCAAGCAAGTGCACAACCGGCTTGAACTTGCCCTGGTTGTGCACATAGATGGGTTCCGCAACCGAATAGCCTTGTTGCACCGCGTTCGGATTGGCCAGGAACGGGCTCAGGTTGTAGTTGTAGGGCTTGAGTTGTTCATCGCGAAAGCCATGCTGCACCTTGAGCCACTGCCACCAGCTGAACTGCCCGTCCTTGGCCACCATGACGACCGGCGCCTTGGCCAGAGCAGCAAAGTTCTCGTAGCCCTTGCCGGGGTGTGCAAGCAGTGCCTGAGGATCCTTCTGGAACATCGCGGCGACCACCACCAGCGGCAGCCCGTTCTTGACGTTGTCGAACGAATGCAGCAGGTTGCCGGTCATCAGGAAGTCGATCTTGCCGGCCGGCAGCAGCGGACGATTATTCACCTGCGGCCCGCCCTGCTGAATGCGTACGTCCAGGCCGTACTTGCGATACGTGCCATCGGCCAGCGCCTGATAAAAACCGCCGTGCGCGGCCTGCGCCTTCCAGTTGGTGGCGAACACCACCTTGTCCAGGGCCTGACTCGCGCCCGACCAGGCCAGCAACACAATCCCGAGCGCCTGCACAACGGCAAGACGCCACAACGAAAACAGGTTTGTTCGCATCGAAGCACTCCCCAGGGATGACAAAACCTGGCGCCCAATCCACGGCCGGTCGCCAACTGCCGTTTTATACATGACATTGGCCAAGCACACGGCAGGCCGGCCAGCCGTAGGTCAGCGACTTCCTTGATGCCAGCGTCCGATCAGTAATCGGGTCAACCAGCCGAACAGCAGGAAGATCCCGATCCCGGTCAGAGAGACCAGCACCAGAGCCGCGAACATCTTCGGGATCTCGGTACGAAAACTCGCCTCCAGGATTCGGGAGGCCAACCCGGTCTCGCGCCCCGCGGCGCCAGCCGTGAACTCGGCGACCACCGCGCCGATCAGCGACAGACCTCCGGCGATCTTCAGGCCAGCCAGAAAATACGGCAGCGCCGACGGAACCAGCAGCAGCCTGAGCCGCTGCCAGCGACTTGCCCGATAGATTGTGAACAGATCGCGCAGATTCGGATCGGCCGATCGCAAACCGACCACGGTATTGGACAACACCGGAAAGAAGGCAACGATCCAGGCACAGATCAGCAGCGCTGCCGTCGTGCTGTCGACATAGATCAGGATTAACGGCGCAATCGCAACGATCGGCGTGACCTGCAGCACGATCGCGAACGGATAGAGCGCCACTTCGATCAGCCGCGAACTCGCAAAGAGCGCAGCTAACGCCGCACCGAGCAGCGCAGCCAGCAGCAGTGCGCC
>JALRBB010000216.1 GCA_023257915.1 Quisquiliibacterium sp.
ACAGCACCGTGGCGCCGCGCGCAGTCGCCTCCTTCTCGAAGCGCTCCAACCAGACATCCAGATTGGACAGCGCCAGATTGCGCCTGCGGATCGCGTCGTCGCGGGTAGCCTCGAAATCATCGAGTTCGGTAATGGCGCGCGCACGCCCGCCAGTCCAGTTGGTGGACAGGATCTTCAGATTCTTTTGCAGACGCTCGTCGGCCAGCTTCTGGCCGGCACGCGCCTTGAAATGCATCGACTGGACTTGCATCGGATTCGTCTCCAGGGCTTGGTCTTGCGGGAACGCGCTCGGTTAGCGTGACGCCGGCACTCAGGCGTCGCCGGCCAGCACTTGCGCGATGTGCAGCACGCGCGTGGACTCATCGCCCTGCCTGCGCAACCTGCCCTCGATATTGAGCATGCAGCCGAGATCGCCCAACACCACGCAGCGCGCACCGCTCGCCGCAATGTTGCCGAGCTTCTCGTCGACGATCGCCGCCGACACTTCGCCGTACTTGACCGCGAAGGTGCCACCAAAGCCGCAACAGGCTCGGGCATCGCGCATTTCGGTCAGTTTGATCTTCGGATTCAGTGCCATCAGCGCCCGCGGCTGGGCCTGCACACCAAGCTCGCGCAGCCCGCTACAGGAATCGTGATACGTGACTTCGCCATCAAATTCGCCGGGCAGCGATTCGATCTTGAGCACATCATGCAAGAAGCTGGTGAGCTCGTAGGTGCGCGAGGCGAGCGCCTCGATCCGGTTGCGGATGTCCGGATCCTCCTTGAACAGCTCCGGGTAGTGCTTGCGCACCATGCCGCCGCAGGATCCCGACGGAGCGACCACGTAGTCGTATCGTTCAAACTCGTCGAGAAACTTGCGCGCGAGGCTGCGCGCCGCGTCGGTGTCACCGGAATTGAAACCGGGTTGCCCGCAGCAGGTTTGCTGCATCGGGACTTCGACGGTGCAGCCAGCGGCCTCGAGCAGCTTGACCGCAGACATCCCGATCTCCGGACGCATCAGGTCAACGAGGCAGGTAATCAGAAAGCCGATTTTCATGGGTTCATTCTCCGGCTGCGATTATCAAGGCTAGCGTCGCCAATGCCAAACCCGGTCGCAGCCGGCGGGCCGCAAGATCGCATAGTTTCATCAAGTGATATAAACTTTCGCGAAGCAAGAAACGAATTTCGTCCAGATTTCCCTCCAGATTCAAGGCCAAACAGCCATGCCACGTCCCCGCAAGACTCCCAGCGACGACGGCAAAACCGCGATTCAGGTCATCGAGCGCATGGTTGCGCTGCTCGACACGCTGGCCGCCCATCCCGACTCGGTCACTCTGAAGGAGCTGTCGGCCAGCACCGGCCTGCATCCGTCGACCGCGCACCGCATCTTGAACGACATGGTGACCGCGCGCTTCGTCGACCGCTCGGAACCGGGCGCCTACCAGCTCGGGATGCGACTTCTCGAACTGGGCAACCTGGTCAAGGCCAGATTGAATGTGCGCGATGCCGCGCTGGGGCCGATGCGCGAACTGCATCGCGGCACTGGGCATCCGGTCAACTTGTCGATCCGCCAGGGCGATGAGATTGTCTACATCGAGCGCGCGGTCTCTGAGCGCTCCGGCATGCAGGTGGTCCGGGCGGTCGGTGGTCGGGCACCGCTGCACCTCACCTCGGTCGGCAAGCTGTTCCTGGCGGTCGACGATACCAAGAACGTGCGCAACTACGCGACCCGCACCGGTCTGGCCGGGCATACGCGAAACAGCATCACCGACTTGTCCCGGCTAGAGCGCGAGCTGGCGCTGGTTCGTGCGCGTGGCTACGCGCGAGACAATGAAGAACTCGAACTGGGTGTGCGCTGCATCGCGGCTGGCATCCGGGACGACACCGGCAAGCTAGTCGCCGGACTGTCAATTTCTGCGCCTGCCGAACTCTTGCAGGATGACTGGATCGACCGCCTGTGCCTGACGGCGGCCGGAATCTCAGCGTCGCTGGGTTACGAACCCAAGGGCGAGTAAGACGCGTCGGTGGTGCGCAGCGGAGTGATCCGCCCCGGACCCTCAAGCCAGTCACGCAAGCGCTTGGCGTCGCCAAAGCGCGACAGCACCCCGCGTGCATCGAGCAGCACCAGCACCATCGGCCGGCCTTCAACCTGCATATGCATCACCAGGCAGCTTCCTGCCTCGGAGATGTAACCTGTTTTCTGCAGCGAGATATCCCAGGCCGGATTGGCGAGCAAGCGGTTGGTGTTGTGATAGCCGACAGCGCGCTGGCTCGCCCTGACCGTGAGGTCTGGTGCGGTCGAATACATCCGGATCAACGGATAGTCGTGCGCCGCCTGCACCATGCGGGCGAGGTCAACTGCGTTGGACACGTTGCGACTCGACAGCCCGGTCGGATCGCTGAAGCTGGTGCTGTTCATGCCGAGCGATCGCGCCTTCGCATTCATCGCCGCGATGAAGGACTCAATACCCCCAGGGTAGTGCCGGCCAAGCGCGTGCGCCGCGCGATTTTCCGAGGACATCAGCGCCAGATGCAGCATTTCGTCCCGTGTGAGCTTCGAGCCGATCGCCAGCCGCGAACTGGTGTGTTTCTCGGTGTCGATCTCTTCCTTGGTGATCTGCAGCACCTCATCGAGCGGCAGTTGCGCATCGAGCACCACCATCGCGGTCATCAGCTTCGTGATGGATGCAATCGGCAGTACTGCCTGCGCATTTTTCTCGAACACCGTCGCCCCGGAATTCTGATCGATCACCAGCGCAACCGAGGAGCG
>JALRBB010000539.1 GCA_023257915.1 Quisquiliibacterium sp.
GGCACTCGCGGGGGCGGGGATTTTTTCAGCTTTTGCCCTCTTATCCGCGACGGTTGAAGCGGCCCCTTTAAGTGCGACCTTGCTGCGAGTTACGCTGATAGTGGCTCTATTGATAGGGGCTGGGCTCATCCGGTTCTCGCCCGACTTCTCAAGGCGAAATTATGTCTTTGTAACTGGAGGCATAAGTCTCTTCACGTTAGGCGGAACTGTCCTGATCTTGTCAATTGGGGCAACAGGGTCGCCACACTCGATCGCGGGCGCTTCCCCTGCGATCGTATTTGGGCTCTTTCTTCATTACGGCTTTTTAAGACTCCCCGCGCGTGTTGCCGCCACTATCGGGTGCCTTGTGTCCGTGCTTAGTATCTTCACTAACGAGTCTCTCGCTGACGGTGGCTTCGTCAGTGCACGAACCGTCTTGTACCTTGCGTTTTCCAATTTGGCAGGTTTCTTAATTTGCAGATCTCTTGAAGCCCGAGAGCGCGACCTCTTCCGCGAGCGGCGGCGCGCGGAGCGGGCGCAACTTGCCTACAAGGAATGGGCCCAGGAGGCAGAAGAGGCCCATATGGACAAGACGCGGCTGATCGCTGCGGTCAGTCACGACCTGCGCCAGCCGATGATGGCGGCTCGAACCTATGTTGGCGCCTTGATGCGGCGCCTTGAGCGCGGTGACCTTGAGCAGGCCGTTCGTCAATCTGCGTTGCTAGACAAGTCGATCGCGAGTTTGGGCGACATGCTCGACCATCTGCTCACCGCTGCCCGCTACGACAGCGGCACTGAACCAATCCGGGTTGAATGGGCGGATCTGAATACGCTCATGAGCCGGGTTCGTGAAACTTTTGCGCCAGAAGCGGCTGCGAAGGGTCTGGAACTGCGCATTCGCCTTCCCAAGCAAAGGGTCGCACTGCATACCGATGCGGTCGCCTTGTCCCGCGTGCTGATGAATCTCGTCTCGAACGGTTTGAAATTCACGCAGTCGCAAGGCGGCCAGGGACGCGGTGTGCTGGTTGCCGTTCGGCTGATTGGCGAGCAATGCCGGATCGACGTTGTGGATACCGGGGTGGGGATCGATCCAACGCATCTCGAGTCGATCTGGCAACCTTATTTTCAGGTCGACAATGAAGAGCGACGACGAGACAAGGGAATGGGGCTCGGTCTTTTTCTGGTTAGGCGGGCGATCGACCATCTTCCGGAACATCGACTGTCGATCCGATCGCGGCTCGGCCATGGCTCACGATTCACGATTTCGTTGCCCGGCAAGGTGATCGACGAGGCTGCCGAAGTGCAGTTCGATCGGTACGGGCTCGATACAAGCGACCTCGACATTCTTTTCGGTGGCTTTGCATTGGTCCTTGAGGACGACGACGATGCGCGGATCGCGCTGGAGGAATTACTGGCCGGCTGGGGCATGGTTCATGCAAGTAGCGGCAGCCTCCACGATCTGATGCGCAATACCGACGATGAAATGCGCTTGCCGGATGTGATCATCAGCGACTATCGCTTGCCTGGCGAGCTTGACGGCACGGATTGCGTCCGGGTGTTGCGCCGGCATTTGGGCGTCGACGTGCCTGCCATTTTGATTACCGGAGAGTCGGATCTGTCGACGATCCGTGAACGTTTGCCGGACCATTGCGTGCTGCTTCAAAAGCCGTTCGATCCGAACGCGCTTGCGGTACCGATCGTCGCGGCCATTAGCCAGGCAAGGCGGGCCGAGGGCGCTTAAGGCTGTCCTTGTTGGTCGCAACGCCAAGCCCCGCACCGTTCATCAGCGCAGGCGCGGCGACGCGCCTTGGGTTCGCATGGCCGAACAAACTATAGTGTGGCCTCGCCGATACGCTTTTTGCCAAATCCGGCGTTTTCAGCATGATCGAACGCACGATTTTCAGCCAGGACCATATCGCCTTTCGCGACTCATTCCGTCGTTTCGTCGATAAGGAGATCGTGCCCTTCCACGCCCAGTGGGAGGAGCAGGGCTATGTGGATCGCGAGGTCTGGAGAAAGGCTGGGGAGAATGGCTTTCTGTGTACTTCGATGCCGGAGCAATACGGTGGTGCTGCGGCCGACAAGTTGTACTCGGTCGTGATGATGGAGGAGCTGGCGCGCGCCAACGCGTCGGGAATCGGCTTCGGTCTTCATTCGGAGATTGTCGCGCCCTACCTCCTGCACTACGGCTCAGAGGAGCAGAAAGAGCACTGGCTGCCCCGACTGGCTTCGGGCGAGACCATCGGCGCGATTGCGATGAGTGAACCTGCTGCGGGCTCCGACCTGCAGGGTGTCAAAACCACCGCGCTGCGCCAGGGTGATCATTACGTGCTGAACGGCTCCAAGACCTTCATCACCAACGGCTGGAATGCTGACCTTGTGATTGTCGTGGCCAAGACCAATCCGGCTGCTGGTGCCAAAGGCACGAGCCTGCTGCTGGTTGAGCGCGGAATGCCTGGGTTCGACAAAGGCAAGCGGCTCAAGAAAATCGGGATGAAAGCGCAGGACACTTCGGAATTGTTCTTCGACAATGTCCAGGTTCCGGCCGCCAATCTGCTCGGCGCCGAGAACAGCGGCTTCATCTATCTGATGCAGGAACTCCCCTGGGAGCGACTGCAGATCGCGATCTCTGCGGTCGAATCGGCGCAGGCAGCGATCGACTGGACCGTCGCCTACACGAAGGAACGCAAGGTGTTCGGCACCACGGTCGCGAGCTTTCAGAACACCCGGTTCAAACTGGCAGAACTGCAGACCGAGGTGCATGTGGCGCGCGTGTTTGTCGACAAATGCACCTCGTTGCTGCTGGATGAAAAGCTCGACACGGCGACTGCCTCGATGGCCAAGTACTGGTGTAGCGATCTGCAGTGCAAGGTCATCGATGAGTGCCTGCAGTTACACGGTGGCTATGGCTACATGTGGGAATACCCGATCGCGCGTGCTTTTGCCGACGCTCGGGTGCAGCGCATCTATGGCGGCACCAACGAGATCATGAAGGAAGTGATCACGCGCTCGATGGGACTTGGCGCGAAGTAGAGGTGGCGGATCGGGATTTTCGCCAGTCAGCCCAGCCTGAGTTGCCTTGCGGCCAGTTCGTACATGATTTCCTCTGATCCGCCGCCGATCATCATGACCTTGACGTCACGATAGATTCGCTCGACGCGACCGCCGCGCATGAATCCGGCGCCGCCCAGGATCTGCGTGGCCTGATCGGCGCAGTCGCGCATCACCCGTGCCGCTGCGGACTTGGCAAGCGCGATCTCGGCGACCGGCTTCTCGCCGGCGTCAATGCGTTGAGCAAGCTGGGCGAGCCAGGCTTTGAGCGGCAGGATCGCATCGATCATGCCGACTATCTTGTGCCGCACCACCTGGTGTCCGATCAGCTTGCTGCCGAAGGTCTCGCGTTCTCGGGCCCAGGCCAGCGCCTCTTCAGCGCAGACCATCGCAAATCCCATTGCGCCGCAGGCCATCGACAGTCGTTCGCCATTGAAGTTGTTCATGATCAAGCGAAAACCACCGTTTTCTTCGCCGATCATGCGGGCATCGGGCACGAACACATCATCGAAGTACAGCGCGGCGGTGTCCGATGACCACCAGCCGGTCTTTTTCAGCGGGCTGCGGCTAAAGCCCTGCCAGTCGCGATCAACCAGGAACAGCGATACGCCGGCTGCACCGGGTCCGCCGGTGCGTGCTGCGACCAGATAGTGATCGGCACGCATGCCCGAGGTGATGTAGATCTTCGAGCCATTGAGCTTCCAGCCGCCAGATACGCGTTCAGCGCGCGTTCGCAGCTGAGCCACATCCGAGCCACCTGAGGGCTCGGTAATCGCCAGCGCTCCAATCGCCTCACCGGCCAGGATGCGGGTGACGATGCTCTGCTTGATCTCCTCGGAGCCGGCAAGCAGCAGCGGCGTGATCATGATCGTGTAGCTGTTCAGGCTCGCGTTGACGCCACCCGAGCCGGCGCGGCATAACTCCAGCGTTGCGATCATTCGCGACAGCGAGTCGCAGGGTGTCCCGCCGTATTGCTCCGGGTAGCCAAGCCCCAACAGCCCGACAGCCGCTGCCTTGCGGTAAAGCTCGCGCGGAAAGGTTTCATCCTCGTCCCATTGCGCCACATTCGGGCTGATCTCCTGATCGACGAAGCGCTGCAGTGCTGCCTGCAGCTGGCGGTGCTCGTCGGTCACTGCGGGCATGTTGCAGGGATCGAAGCACTCCAGACGCGGAACATGCATGGGTCAGGCCTCCTGCACTGCGATTGGCTCGAGTGACACCAGTAGGCGTCCCGGCGCGATTTGCTGTCCGGCGGTCACCCCCAATTCGATGACGATGCCGTCGATCGTCGCGTGGATCTGGTGTTCCATCTTCATCGCTTCAATCGACAAAAGTCGCTGGCCGCGTCGTACCTTGTCGCCGGTCGCCACCGCGATGTCGACAACCTGACCATGCATCTTGGCGAGTACACGACCGCTGCCGACGGCATCATCGCGCTGGCGCAACCGATGCGTGGCGTCGGTGAAGCATTCCGACAGGCCGAATGCGTCCAGGGCACCCCCGCGCGCTTCGACATGAGCACGCACCGGTCTTCGCAGGCCATCGACATCGATGGCGTGCTCGATGCGCTCGGAGCCGAAGCAGGCAACACGATGCATCCAGTCGGGACCTGTCACCTCGAAGCTGTCCGGCGCGATGCAGCGCAATTCGAGCTGATGCTCCTGGTCGGAAACCGCCAGCGTTAGCGGCACCGCTCGCGGGCCCGAAGAGCTCCAGCCTGAGAGCGGACCGTGGCGTGCACCCGAATGTCGGATTAAGAGTGCACCAGCCACGGCAAGCCAGCGCGAGTCGACTTGCGGGGCGAGCCAACTCTGGCTGGCGTTGGCGAGCCAGGCCGTTGAAAGATCCGGCTCGCTAAATTGCGGCGCTCGCAGGCAGCGCAGCAGATAGTCGCGGTTATTGCGGATACCCAGCAGGCTGGTGCGTTCAAGAGCTGAGATCAGTCGGGTGCGAGCTTGCTCGCGGTCTGCTCCAAACGCGATGATCTTCGCGATCATCGAGTCGTAGTGCGTCGGCACGACGGCAGTTGCGGCGAGGCC
>JALRBB010000337.1 GCA_023257915.1 Quisquiliibacterium sp.
GACCAGTCCGGTTGCCGCCAGATCGTCCAGCCGCATCAATGCCCGCGGGGCGAAGTTGATGAAGTTGGCACCACGATCTGGCTCCAGCGTCAGCACCCGATCGATGCGTAGCAAGCTCTGGCCGAGCTCCACCTGATCGCCGACCCGTGCGCTCAGCGCCTGCAGCAACTGCGCATCGGCCCAGATCGTGCCGGGCTCGGGCACACCGCGCGCCGCCTCGTCGGGCTGATTTGGAGCCGCCGCCACGCGCAACTTGCCACGCAAGGGGTAAGCCTGCGAGACCGCCTTGATCGCGGCCAGCTGCGGCATCGCACCGGCACTGGCCATGCTGGGGAAATTGACGGTTCGCGCGCTGCGCAAGCCGCGTGACGCGAGCTGGGCATCCCATTCGGGGCCGATCGGATGATCCGAGGCGATCAGAAGATCTGCGCCAAGCAATTGGCGCGCCTCAAGCGATAGCGCCTGACGCATCCGGTCAACGAAAAACCCGACACTGCAGATAGACGCCACCGCAATGACCAGCGCGGCCACGAGCAGCCGAAGCTCGCCCGCGCGCCAGTCGCGCCTGGTCAGTTGCCAAGAAAAGCGAAACGGATTCACACCATCATTATCGGACAGATGCCGGTTTGAGCAGAACCAGTGACAACGCGCTGACGCTGCAGAGCATCGCGGCCAGTTGCAAAAAGCCCAGCGGCTCGCCCATCAGCAGCGTTCCGGTCAGCATCGCGACCACCGGCACCATGATCGCCGACAGCCCCGCCACATTGACCGGCAGCAGGCCGACGATCGAAAACCAGGTCACGTTGCCGATGCTCATCGGCACCAGCGCGATGTACAGCACCAGCGCAATCGTCTGCCACGACGGCATGAACCAGTCGTAGTCACCCAAGGTGGCCGCGCCCAGGATCATCGGCACCGAGGTCAGCATCAGCTGCCAGCCGGTCAGAACCGCCACCGGAACCGCCACCGCGCCACGCTTCAGGATCAAGCTGCCGACCGCCCAGCCAAGACCCGCGGCAAGGCCCATCGCGAACCCGACCGGTGCCTGCGCATACGCCGACCAACCCGGCACCATCAGCAGCAAGACCGCACCGGCGCCCAGCGCCAGCGCGGCGGCCAGTCGCATGCTCAACTTCTCGCCGAGCACCAGCCAGGAAATCGCAGCCGACCACAGCGGCATCGTGAATCCGAGCACCGCCGCCTGGCCCGATGGGATCATCACCGCCGCGTAGGTGCTGGCAATGTTCCACACGACCAGATAGCACATCGTGGCGCCGAAGATCGTCTTCCAGTAGCGACGTGGCACCCACAGCGAATGCCCGCAGATGCGCGCATAGGCGAGAATGGTCAGGCCAGCGATCGGCACGCTCAGCGCACGAAAGGTCCAGACCGAGATCTCGCGCGTCGCCAGCTTGAACATCGGCCAGTTGGTTCCCCAGACGATTGTTAGCAAAATCATCAGGATCAAGGCGCGGCGCGGGAAGGTTTGTTCGCTCATCGGGATGCGGCTTTCGAAAATCAGGAATTTGCCGCGGCCAGCAGCTCTCGGGTGTATTCAGCCTGGGGTTCTGCGAACAGCGCTTGCGTCTCGCCTGCTTCGACGACCCGCCCGTCCTTCATCACCAGGACCCGATGCGCCATCGCGCGAATTACCGCCAGGTCATGCGTGATGAACAGATACGACATGTGATGGCGTCGCTGCAGTTCGCCAAGAAGTTCGAGCACTTGCTGCTGCACCGACACATCAAGCGCCGAGGTCGGCTCGTCGAGCAACAGCAACTCCGGATGCAGCACCACCGCCCGTGCAATCGCGATCCGTTGCCTCTGGCCACCCGAAAACTCATGCGGATAACGGTTCAGCATGTCGCCCGACAGGCCGACCTCCTCGAGCATCGCAACGATCTGCTCGCGACGCTCGATTGCATCGAGCTCGGGCCGATGCAGCGCCAAGCCCTCGCTGATGATCTGCTCGACGGTCAGCCTCGGAGACAGCGAGTTGTACGGATCTTGAAAAACCACTTGCATCCGCCGACGCAAGGGTCGCAACGCCGCCGACGCCAGCGAGTCGATGCGCGTGCCATCAAAACGCACCTGTCCGCTGACGCTGCCCTGGGCCAGGCGCAGCAGACTCATGCCAAGGGTGGTCTTGCCGGACCCCGACTCTCCGACCACGCCCAGGGTCTCGCCACGGGCAAGCTGCAGATCGACCTGCCTGACCGCGTCGAAGACCCGACGGCCAAACCAGCCCTTGCGAAACGAAAAGCTGCAGCCGACCTGCTGCGCCTCGAGCAATACCGGCGCATCGGCAGCGATCGGGCGCAGTGAGCGCCGCGGCCGACTGTCGATCAGCCGGCGGGTATAGGGATCGGCTGGGGCCGCGAACAGCTGGGCAGTATCCGCAGTCTCGAGCAAACGGCCGTTTTGCATGACCCCGACCCGGTCGGCAAATGCCCGCACCAGCGGCAAATCATGGGTAATCAGCAGCACAGCCATGCCGAACTCGCGCTGCAGTTCGGCCAGCAGTTCAACGATCTGACGCTGGATCGTCACATCCAATGCGGTGGTCGGCTCGTCTGCAATCAGCAGCTTCGGGCTGCAGGCCAGCGCCATCGCAATCATCGCCCGCTGGCGCTGCCCGCCCGACAACTGGTGCGGATACGCGGAAAAACGCCGCTGCGCTTCCGGGATATGCGTGCGCTCGAGCAATTCAATCGCGCGCCGGGCTGCTTGCCCACGGCTCAGTCCGGCATGCAGTTCCAGGGTTTCGCAGATCTGGTCACCGATCGTGTACAGCGGATTGAGCGCCGTCATCGGCTCCTGAAAGATCATGGCGATTTCGTTGCCTCGCACCGCGCGGATCTCGCGCTCGCTGATCTTCAGAAGGTCGCGCCCCTCAAACAGCACCTCGCCCGAATAACGGACATCGGAATTCAGACGCATCAGCGCAAGCGCGCTGACCGTCTTGCCGGAACCGGACTCACCGACCAGTGCAAAGCGCTCGCCCGCTGCAATATCGACGCTGACGTCATCGACGACCCGCACCGGTTCGCCGGCGGTCTGAAAATCGATGCAAAGATTGCGCACGCTGAGCATCGGATCAGCCCTGCCTGGTGTCGAGCGCATCACGCAGCGCCTCGCCGATGAAGATCAGCAACATCAAGGTGCCAACCAGCACACCGAAGGTGGGCAGCGAGATCCACCAGGCATCCAGGTTGGCCTTGCCCTGCGCCAGCAGTGCGCCCAGGCTGGGCGTGGACTGCGGCACACCGAGCCCCAGAAAGTCCAGGCTGGTTAACGCAACGATCGCCGCGCTCATCCGGAACGGCAGGAACGCGATCACCGGGGTCATCGAATTTGGCAGCACATGCCGCCAGATGATCTGCGCATCGGACAGACCCAGCGCCCGGGCAGCGGTCACATACTCGAGCGTGCGGTTACGCAGGAACTCGGCGCGCACATAATCCGACAAGCCCATCCAGCCGAAGATCGCCAGGATACCGAGCAGGATCCAGATGCTCGGCTGAAAAATCGACGCCAGGATCAGCAGCAAATAGAGCTCTGGCACCGAGCTCCAGACTTCGATGAACCGCTGCAGCGCCAAGTCGGTGCGCCCACCGAAATACCCCTGTACCGCACCGGCCAGAACACCGACGAGCACGCCAAGCACTGTCAACGCCAGTCCGAAGAGCACCGAGATCCGGAATCCGTAGAGCAAGCGGGCAAGCACGTCACGGCCCCGGTCGTCGGTCCCCAGCAGGTTCACCCTGGACGGCGGCGCCGGATTCGGACTGGGGGCGAAGTAGTTGATCGTGTCAAAGCGGTAGTCGTTCGGCGGCCAGAGCGCAAAGTTGACCCCCTTGTCCAGTTGCCAGCGGATAAACGGATCCAGATAGTCTGTCGAGGTCCGAAAATCACCACCAAAGGTGGTTTCCGGGTAGTCGGTGAGCATCGGGAGATACCAGGCACCGTTGTAGCGGGCAATGATCGGGCGGTCGTTGGACAGCAGTTCAGCCCCAAGGCTCAGCACGAACGCGATCGAAAAAATCCACAGGCTGACGAAGCCGCGCCGGTTTCTGCGAAAGCGCAGCCAGGCGCGCCGCCCCGGGGATAACGAGCTGGCACTCATCGGGACTCAAACTTCACGCGCGGATCGACCCACACGTAGCAAAGATCGGTAACCAGCTTGGTCAGCAGACCAATCAGCGAGAACACGTACAACGAGCCGAGCACCACCGGATAGTCGCGTCGCATCACCGACTCATACGAAAGCAAGCCGAGCCCGTCGAGCGAGAACAGCGTCTCAATCAGCAGGGAGCCGGCGAAAAAGGCGCCGACGAAAGCCGCCGGAAATGCGGTAACCAGAGGAATCAGCGCATTGCGAAAAACATGCTTGTAGAACACCCGCCGCTCCGATAGCCCCTTGGCGCGCGCGGTCAGCACATACTGCTTGCGGATCTCCTCGAGAAATACGTTCTTCGTGAGCATCGTGGTGACCGCAAAGCTGCCAACCACCAGGCACAACAACGGCATCGCCAGATGCCAGAAATAATCGAGCACCTTGCCAACCATGCTCAGCTTGTCGAAGTCGTCCGATGTCAGGCCTCGCAGCGGAAACAGTTGCAGGAACGAGCCGCCGCCAAACAGCACCAGCAAGGCCACGCCAAGCACAAAGCCCGGAATCGCATAGCCAACCAGGATCGCCGTGCTGGTGATCAGGTCAAAGCGCGAGCCATTGCGCACCGCCTTGGCGATGCCAAGCGGAATCGACACCAGGTAGGAGATCAGAAAGCTCCACACGCCAAGGCTGATCGAGACCGGCAATTTCTCGGCGATCAGCTGCCAGACGCTCTTGTGATGGAAATAACTGGTACCGAGATCGAAACGCGCGTAGCGCAGCAGCATCTCGACAAAGCGCTCGTGGGCTGGCTTGTCAAAACCATACAGCTTGCGGATTTCCGCGAGGTTCTCCTGGCCGACGCCCTGTGCGCCGCGATACACCCCGCCAGTGGAGGCAACTTCGCCGCCACCTCCCTGCGACTGCCCCTGACCTCGCAGTTCGAGCACCAGTTGTTCGACCGGTCCGCCAGGAACGAACTGGATGATCAGGAAGGTGACCAGCAGGATGCCGACCAGCGTTGGCACCATCAACAGCAGTCGCTTCAGGACATAGACGATCATGGAGCGACCCACCAGGTTTTCAGCATCCAGGAGGTGGCCCCGTAGTACAGCGGCAGCGTCTGCGGATACGCCAGTTTCTTTCGGTACGCCACCCGATGCGCTGGCGCATGAAAGTGGGGCACGAAATACCAGCCATGGCGCAAAAGCCGGTCCAGCACCTGTGCGGCGGTCACCAGTTCAGCGCGGGTTCGGCTGACCAGCAAACGGCGGATCACTTCGTCAATCGCCGGATCGCGGATGCCGGCCAGATTATCCGAGCCTTTGACCTTGGCGGCGGCGCTGCTGAAGCGCTCGTTCAGTTCATTGCCCGGTGTCTGGCTCGAAGACAACACCTGGGTGATCACGTCAAAGTCGAATTCGTCCGCACGCTTGCGATACAAGGCGGGGTCCGATACCCGAAAGCGCACGCCGATACCGAGCTTTTCAAGATTCCGGGCCCACGGAACCGCAATCCGCTCGGTGCCCTTGGTCATCGACAAGACCTCGAACTCGAAGAGCTCGCCAGCCTGATTGCGCAGACGCCCATCGGCTGCGACCGTCCAGCCGGCCGCCGCCAGCAGACGGATCGCACGGCGCAAGTTCCCACGCAGCACTTGTATCGCGCCAGATGGGCAAGACATGTGTCTGCGGTTGCTCTGCGCTGAACATCGACTACGAA
>JALRBB010000356.1 GCA_023257915.1 Quisquiliibacterium sp.
GCGCGATCGCACCGCCATTGACGTTCAGGCTCTGCGGGTCGGCACCGGTGACTTGCAGCCACGCGAGCGGCACCGGTGCGAAGGCCTCGTTGACTTCGAACAGGTCGATGTCCGAGATCTTCATGCCGGCCCGCTTGAGCGCCAGTTCGGTCGCCGGCAGTGGCGCCTCAAGCATGATCACCGGATCTTGTCCAAGCACCGTCATGTGATGAATGCGCGCGAGCGGCTCGACGCCGAGCATCTTCAGCCCGCGCTCGCTGACGATCATCACGCCGGAGGCACCATCGCAGATCTGACTGGCGCTGGCCGCCGTGATGCGACCGCCCTCGGCCAGTAGCTTGACCGACGCAATGCTCTCGAGCGAGGCGTCGAAGCGGATGCCTTCGTCGCGCAGGTGCATCTCGTCGGTCTGCGCACCGTCGGCCAGGCGCACCGCGACCGGCAGGATCTCATCAGTGAACTGCCCCGACTCGGTAGCCGCGATCGCACGCTTGTGGCTCTCAAGCGAATAGGCGTCGAGCGCATCCTTGGACAGCTCGTATTTCTTGGCCATCATTTCCGCGCCGCTGAACTGGCTGAACATGACGCCCGGGTAGCGTTGCTGCAGCTGCGGGCTCATGTAAAAGCCCATGCCGTTCTTTTGCGGCAGTGCGGTCGACGCGCTCATCGGGACCCGTGTCATGCCTTCCACGCCGGCCGCGATCACCACGTCCATCGTGCCCGACATGACTGCCTGCGCCGCAAAATGAATCGCCTGCTGCGACGAGCCGCACTGACGATCCAGCGTGGTGCCAGGAATCCGCTCCGGCAGGCCGGCGGCAAGCACCGCGTTGCGGCCAATGTTCATCGCCTGCTCGCCGACCTGGATGACGCAGCCCATGATCACGTCGTCGATCAGATCCGGATCAGCCTTGGTCCTGGCGACCAGATCCTTGAGCACCTCGGCGGCGAGGTCAACCGGATGCCAGCCGGAAAGGCGTCCGCCCTTCTTGCCGCCAGCGGTTCTGGAAGCGGCGACGATATACGCTTGTGCCATGTCAATCTCCGTGTCGGATCGTGTGGATAGTGGGTTCACGCCGGTCGGCGGACCGCCGGCGTGCTGCCGGCTGAGCGCGAAAATCCGGATCAGGATAACCGAAGCGAGCGCGTTGCCGGACTTGCCCTGTGCACCCTCAATCCGGATCATGGCGCCATGACCCAATTCAGCTCCCCCCGAGAAACCTGGAACAGCCGCTACGCCGCTGCCGACGGATTCCTGTTCGGCGATTCACCGAACGCATGGCTTGCGTCGATGGCGAGCCTGCTCAAGCCTGGCATGCGGGTGCTGTGCGTCGCCGACGGTGAAGGGCGTAACGGGGTCTTCGCGGCGCAGCAAGGGTGCAGCGTGGTCAGCTTTGACATTGCCTCGGTTGGTGCCGACAAGGCTCGCAGTCTTGCGAGTCAGCGCGGTGTCGAACTTGAGATGCATCTTTGCGACGCAGCCGACTGGGACTGGCAGCCGCAGGCCTTCGATGCGGTGATCACGATCTTCATCCAGTTCGCAGCGCCGCCGTTGCGCGAAAAGATTTTCGCTGGCGTTGGTCGTACGCTCAAGCCCGGTGGATTGCTGATTCTCGAGGGCTATGGCCCGCGGCAGCTGGTGCATCGTACCGGCGGCCCGGGTATTGCCGAGAACCTGTACACGATGCCGATGCTCCTGCAGTGCTTCGACGGCTGGCAGATCCTCGCGTCGCGTGACGCCGACCAGATGGTGCACGAAGGCCAGGGGCACGAGGGTATCTCGCACCTGGTCTCGCTGGTGGCCAGAAAGCCCGCCGATCTTGTTGAACAAGATGCGGCTGGCGCAAGCTGACGCCCGGCGCGGACGCTACAAGCCAGTCACTAGCCAATAGCCAAGGCCGGCAAGCGCCGACGCGGCCACCACCTCGATGACGCCGCGTCGAAAGCGGGTCAGCATGGCCAGCGCAATGCAAGCGATCGCAATGGCAAACCAGTCTGGATCGCCGCTTGCATCGAGCAGCGCATGCTGCGCAAAGAACAGCGCCAGACTGACGATGACGCCGACCACCGCAGCGGTGATGCCGAGCAGCGGACCCTGCAGGGCGAGCCGGTGACGCGTGCCTTCGATCAAGGGCCCGCCCGCCAGGATGAACAGGAACGACGGCAGGAAGGTGAACACCGTGGCGATCGTCGCACCGATCGCGCCGGCCAGCGCCTGCGAATCCGGCCCGGTCATCTGGGCGAACCAGCCCGCCAGGTAGCCGACGAAGGCGACGACCATGATCAGCGGGCCCGGTGTGGTCTCACCCAGCGCCAGGCCGTCGATCATCTGCGCGGCGGACAACCACTGATAGTGCTCGACAGCCGCCTGATAGACATATGGCAGCACCGCATACGCGCCGCCGAAGGTGAGCAAGGCTGCCTTGGTGTGGAACCAGGCCAGTTGCAGCGGCGTTGGCCCCAGACCCAGGCCGGGCAATGCCAGCACCGTGATCGCGAAGGTCCAGATCGCAAGAAACACCAGCGCGATTCGCAGCGTGCGCCATCGGTGGAACCTGGCGTGTGCGGGGGGCGGATCGTCGTCATCGATCGCGCAGGGCGAGCCAGGTACCGAGCTTGCCTGGGGCGTTGCCCGCGGCCCGGCTAGATCGGGGAACACGCGGCCGAGCACTACCCCGATGAGTGCGGCGGCCAGGATTACGCCAGGAAATGGCAGTTTGAGAAACCCGACCGCGACCAGCGCCATCACGGCAAGCACGAGCAGGGCGCGGTGCGTGATCGTGCGGCTGGCGATTCGCCAGGCTGCGGCCAGCACGATCGCAACCACGGCCGGCTTGACGGTGTATAGCAAAGCCGCCGCGATCGGCTGCTCACCCCAGCGCAGGTACAACCAGGACAGCGTGCCCAGGATCAACAGCGAGGGCAGCACGAACAGCACGCCCGCAGCGATGCCGCCGCGCGCGCCGTGCATCAGCCAGCCAAGGTAGGTGGCGAGCTGCTGCGCCTCGGGGCCAGGCAACACCATGCAGTAGTTCAGCGCATGCAGAAAGCGCGACTGCGAGATCCAACGACGACGCTCGACCAGTTCGTCATGCATGATCGCGATCTGGCCCGCCGGTCCGCCGAACGAGATCCAGCCAAGCTTGAACCAGAAGGCGAGGGCGCTGCTCAGCGAAGGAGCCGGCGGTTTGGACATCTCGTGCTCATCGTTCGAGGGCATCGCTGACGATTCTCCAGACGCGCTCATCGAGCGCGAGACTCACATGTCCGATTCCACCGAGGCCGATGTTGCGGGCGCCGGGCAGTTGCTGAATCTGCGGCGGGGCGACGATGTTGTCATGATGGCTGAACACCACGGTAAAGCGCGCGTTGTCGGCGGCCGACTCGCTGTCGGCGAGTTCGCGTAGCCAATCACTGTCGGGGCGCATCTGGCGCACGTTGACGCCCTTGCCGAAGCGCGCATGCACGGTGCCGTGATGCGGTGTTCCCAGCGTAATGACGCGGTTCACCGGTGCATCCGGATGGCGTCGCAGGTAGGCGCGTGCGACCAATCCTCCCATGCTGTGGCAAACCAGCGCCACACCGGGCGCTCCGGTTCTCTCCAGAGCGCTGCGCACCGCCTCGTCGAGCAGCGGCACATGCTCGTCGATCGAGCAGAACAGCGGCTCAAGATCCATCCCGAGAATCGGATGGCCACGCGCCGACAGCCAGCGGGCCAGCGGCCGCCAGATCTGCCGATTGCAAAAGTAGCCATGCACCAGCACGACCGGAAGCGGCTCGGTCTTGGACCGGCTCTGGTCGGCGTGGATTTCGCCCGGCAGCGGGCGTGCCGCCATCCAGGGCTGAACCCACTGAAAGACCCGGATCGAATCGCGCAGTTCGCTCAGATAGGTGCGTAAGGCTTGCACGACGCCCAGGCGCAGCGGTGGCGGGACTGCTCCGCCAGCCCAGCTGGCCAGACCGAAGTCCAGCGCGATAATCCAGGCATGCAGCACAAGCGGAGCGCAAAGGCCCACGGTGATCGCGGCGAGCGCGGGCCATTGCCAGGCCTGCAGGAGCCACCACGCAAGCGCTGCCGCAAGCAGTAACTCCAGCAATTGCAAAATACGCAGCGTTCGGGCGAGCATGTGCTTGAGCCAGGAAATTCCTGACGAGCAGTGTATTCGCAAGCGAGCCGGGTCGGTGCTATAATTACTGGTTACCTGCGCAAAAACTCGCGTTTACACCGTTGGATGGTGGCCGATGGTTGGCCATAGGGTAGCCATAGGGTGGCAGAAGGGCGATAGCTGTTGAGTCGCCTTCTTTAGCTGCTTCGTGGTTGTCGGTTGCTTGATTTTCGGCGGCCTGTGATTGCGCACGGTACACAACAATTCGTTAACCGTCCTTGCTGCATGGCCTGACGCCGGCTGGCAGCCAAGGTTCCTGGGGCAAAAGACTATCAACGCCCTGGAACACAGCCCACAAGGAGAACTAATGCGTCACTACGAAATCGTATTCATCGT
>JALRBB010000370.1 GCA_023257915.1 Quisquiliibacterium sp.
AAGCGGATGGCAATTCCGGGCAATCAGGCAACCAAATTTCGCGTTGAGTAAACAGTTGACAGACACCCAATCGCGCGCTATGATTCGTCCAAATTAACAAATCACGCAATCAGGTCACAAACATGGCATTCGGCGCGTACATCCGTAAGAAGCGCGAAGAGAAGGAAATCCAGCTCAACGACTTCGCAAAGATGCTGGATATCTCCCCCGCGTACTGGTCCCGGATTGAGCGGGAACTGGAGAAGCCTCCAAAGGACGACTTGATCCGCAAGGCTGCCGAGCACCTTGGCCTCGACGTGGACGACGCTTTCGTGGAGGCCAGCCGGCTGCCACCCGACATGCGCGAAAACGTCGGCGACCTGGTCCGCATGTATCGCAGACAAGGCACGGAGAACAAGTGAATGCCGGCACTGACATTGGACTACCGGCATTGCGACCGTAAGCGTCCCCGTTTCATCAAACACTCGGAAGTCGAAGCCATTGCGTTGATGGCCCGGGAGCAACTCGTCGGTATGGCCGTCGATGCGCTTTCACTGGCGCTGTTGCGCGACGTCTCGCGCCTGAAGATCAATGGCGTCTCGTTCGATCTGGCGGTCGATACCCAAAACACGGTTCACGATGAGAGCGGTAACCCGGTCCTGGGCATCTGCGAGTACGACCCCGGGGTACCTGACACGGCGATGGTTTCAGTCTCACCAGTAGGCGACGGTGCCAGCGAAGAACTCGTGCTGAGCACCCTTGCGCATGAAATCGGCCATGCGGTCTTTGACAGCCCCGGGTGGATCGTTGACGCCAGCCGTGGTCCAGGCCTGTTCGACGCCATCGACGACGGTGCGCGCAAGGTCTATCGCACCACCACGCGTGACGGTGACCACCTCGTGAAGTCAATGGCTTCTACAGATGGCGTGGCGCCTGCTGCTCGGGGTGATGAGTACTTCGCCGAGTTGCGCGCCAATGAATTCATGGGGTCGCTGCTGGTACCGCGACATCGCCTGTATGCCGCGGTTGAAGAATTGGCGCCAGAAAACAACGTGAAGATCGTTCGCGGTCCTTCGCTTGATCCCGACTTCCAGGGCGATGGTCTGACGCTGCAGACCGAGGGTGACTTTGGCTTTTTCTACCTCGAGACGCTCAAGCGTGCGGTCGCCAAACGCTTCAACGTCACGCCCCGGTTTGCCGCGGTGAGGATGGAACGCTATGGCCTTCTCAAGCCTGGCGGCCCCATCAGCTGACAGATCCCGTGACACACGCAGCCGACTTCGTGTCGGCATTTTTTGAACGCATGAATTAACAACACGCGCAATCGCGCACTTTTGGCCAAGGAGTAGTTCGAATGACGGCAGTCAAACAACAAGATGCGAACCCAACTCGCAAGAAGGCTGCCGCCGAGCAAGCCAACAAGCAGTCTCGTACCCGAAGCAAGGACAAGGGGCCGGAAATCCTTCCCCACCTTGAACACTTCGTCCAGCTCACGCGCCGGGTGCAACGCCCGACATTGCTGCGCTCCCTCGTTGAAGGAGTGATCGGAAAGCCACTGGCGCCGCTGCGCGAACTGACTGAGGATGCAAACGGCTCATTGCCGATCCCAGCGCGAAACGCGGTATTCGCCGTAGTTGCTGGGCTCGCTCACGCTGATCACGCCCGCATCGAGCGGGCGGCCGAACGTGTGAACCTGTTGTGCGACGAGTACGGCACGCTGGCCGTCGGGACGCTTCTCGACGCGAGCAACCCGCGCGATGCTGACATTCTGGAATCGCCCACCGACAAGTTCAGCCGTGCGCTCTATCTCTTCATGAGACAGGATTTTCCGACCGAAGGTGAAGCATCTGACGACCGCTTCGATCATGCCGAGCGGCAGCAAGAGATGCTGCGGCAGTCACAGAGTGACCGGCACTCCAGCCACTACATCGGTCCCAAGGGTGCGCAACCCACGCTTGCAGTAGATGCAGATCAGGCGCTGCGGCGACGGCTCACCGAGTTGTTCCCCAAGATCGACCCTGACGACATTCTTGTCGAGCACTTCGAACATCGCGATCCCACGCAGGCCGGTAACCCGGTTGTCCTCTTCACGCTAACGGCCAAGTTCAATGGCGCAGAAGTCCACTACCAGCGAATTGCGAATGGCGAGGTGCAGGACGTTGAGTCCGTGGCCGTCACCGATGTGCGCTACTCCTGGAAAGCGATCAAGGGGGAGCTTTCGGTGTACTGCGACGACATTGAGGTCCGTCCAGAACTGGCCGCGTTGTTCCGCGATGTTGTGCTCGGTGGCGATGGCGATATTCGATCGATGCCAATGCGCGAGTTCGACTTGATGGGGTTCAGCACGCCGGCAATGCTCAAGCGCTTCAAGAAGGACCGCATCGAGGGCATCGACGGCATCGAGATTCGGCACCTCGTTGTGGCCAAGCCAGAGTTGCGGCAGGTGAATCTGCGTGGAAAGACCGTCGAGCGTCGCGTGGAAAACGCTCTGCTCATCCGGCGACACCGATTTGAGGAGCGCGATATTTACCTTGTCGCCCGTGAGACTCATTCCCTTCCCGACCTCACCGAGTACGCCGTCCAGCAGGTGAAGTTAACGATCCGGGTCGCCAAGACGCTGCATCGAAAAGCCCACAACGTGTCGGTCCAGATCACCGCCCCGAACGGCTTCTCCGACAGCCGCCTGACGAAGGACGATAGCGAACTGGTGTTCTCCCAGTTGATGCGCCTCGACTGCGCGCGCCAGTACTAAGTTCGCCATGAGTCTGTACGCCGAGTTTCTAATCTGCCTGGAACACGCCCGAAGCATTGATGCGCGGGTGATCTCGGACGAGTTGCGTGGCTGTGCGGTTCAGTTCGCTGCGCGTCGCTGGATCGTGCCCGATGGCTACCAGACGTCGATCCTCGTGCCGGTACTCAACTGCGAGGAGGAGGTGGAGGTTGTCGTTGACCAGGAGCGCGGAACCTTCCGCTACCGCAGCCCCGCACAGCCGAGTCGATTCCTTACGAGACCGCTGGAGGAGATCGCCATCTACGCGTTCAACGTCGATGCGTGGCTGGACGCGATCGCCGACGTATTTGAATTCGAGAACGTGCATCGTGCCAGGAAGCGCAACGTCATCGACGGTCATCTGTGGCACCTCGGAAATCTTCGCGTCGGCCGCACACACCATTTCGCTCCCGTGTACGTGGCGCGCCGCCTCACGCAATGCGCAGAAGACTGGCGAAAGCTGATGTTCGATGCTGTGCGGCCCGGTCACGGCATCGTGCTCACTGCGGATGACATTGACGCGGGATGGCCCAATGGCCACCAACGATGCGGCATCGACGATCTGATCATCTCAAGAGGTGACAGCATCACCTGCGATCTTGATGTGCTGGGTCGACTGCTGCGCGGCGCGCCTGCGAACGTAGATGATCCTGACGAATGGTTCGACGAACGCACCGGCGAACTCAAGCTCGTCCACATGGCCGCGCCGAGGGTATTCAAGGGAAAGCAGAAGGCAGTCATCGCGACCTTCTGGAAGGCGCGATACCAGGCGAGCATCAAGTGGTCCGACCTCGTCACGCAGACACGCTGCGCCAAGGACCCCGACAGCGCCCTCGGCCCTGGCTGGAACGAGTGGATCGAGAAAACTGCCTACGGCCGCTACCGCATACGGAGTCGACGAACGGCAGCGTGAATTTCCGGAACTTCATCCGGAAGTTGATCCGGACCTGATCCGGAGGTGGATTCGAAGAATAAGCAGTGCCCACTTTTTTCAAAGGAGCACTGCAAATGGGAAATCCAACCCCTCTCGTTACACAAGGGCGCCCCTCGCGCCCATCAGGTCCCGGCGGTCCTAATCAGACTCGCATCGCGCTCGACGAATTCGAGCTCGCCTGTCGCTGGGGACTGTCGGTCAAGACGCTGCGCCGCTGGCGTCAAGAGCAGCTCGGTCCGATCTACTGCAAGCTCGGTCGCCGGGTCACCTACCTCCTGCACGAAATCGAAGCCTTCGAGCGCCGCGTCTCGCGTTACTCGAGCTTCGCCCGTGCGTACCAGTAAGGGGAATGGTCATGACCGACATCACCATTTTCCCCGACCGGCTGACCGCAATGTCGGAAGCCGACCTGGCAGCGCTGCCGGCTGAACAGTTGCGCGAAATTCATTTCAACCTCGCGCAGCTGGTCGAGTGGGTCAAGAAGGCGCAGACCAAAACCCACAACGCGATGAAGCGCCGGTACGCCGAGCAAGAACGGGCCGCGCGCTCCGAAGCTGGCAAGGACTTCGGCACCGTCCATTTCCAGGACGGCCAGATACGCGTCACGGTCGACACGCCGAAGCGCGTCTCCTGGGATCAGACCCAACTGGCCGAGATGGCCAAGCGCATTGCAGCCAGCGGCGATCGCGTCGAGGACTACCTGGACGTCGAGTTCAGCGTCCCGGAATCCCGCTTCACCAACTGGCCCACGGCGCTGCGCGAGCAGTTCGCCGCCGCCCGCACCGTCAAACCCGGCAAGGCCTCCTATGACCTGACCGCCGACTCCGAGGAATGAATCATGAAATTTCTGAACAAGCTTGTGCTGCGCAAACGCGTCGGCTCTTTTTATGCGGATCACCTGCCCAGCGATATCCGCTATCGCAACCGCGCCGGTGAGGAGGTTTCCGTCCCCATTGAGAACGCAACCGTCGATGAGTTGGCGTTCGCCCTCCAACTGGCATCCGAGGAGCAGTCGATCGTCAGCCGTCGGCGCTCGGCGATCGAGGATCTGTACCAAAACGCCCGCAAGTCCGGCGCGCTCGGCGCGGATCGGATGACCGATATCGCGTGGAAGGAATGATCATGAGCACCCTCATTCCCTTCCAGTTCGAATCGCACGCCCTGCGCGTGCAGGTTGATGAGGCTGGCCAGCCGTGGTTCAACGCCAGCGATGTCTGCGCTGCGCTCGAACTTGGCAACGCCCGGCAGGCTATCGACACCCACGTGGATAGCGATGACGTCCAAAAACTGGACGCCATCGACAGCCTCGGTCGGAACCAGCGATCCAATCACGTCAACGAGTCCGGCCTGTACTCGCTGATCCTCGGCAGTACCAAGGACGCAGCAAAGCGATTCAAGCGCTGGGTCACCAGCGAAGTGCTGCCTTCGATCCGCAAGACCGGCGCCTACTCAGCGACCCCGGTGGCTGCCCTGCCGGCCCAGACCCAGGACCGTGTGTCCTCCCTGCTGTTGATCGGTGACGCCGTGGCCAAGGTGCCGGGCGTGAAGGCCGGCATCGCCATGGCGGCGACGCTCACCTGCATCCAGGAGAACACTGGGCTGGTGATCGAGACGCTGCGCCGGGCGCTTCCGGCGGCCAACGAGCCGACCTGCTCCCACAACGCTACGCAGTTGGGAAAGCTGGCCGGATCCTCTGCCAAGGTCACCAACCAGCGCCTCGCAACCCTCGGATTCCAGTTCCGCAACGAGCGCGACGAGTGGGAACTCACCGACGCGGGCAAGGCGTGG
>JALRBB010000380.1 GCA_023257915.1 Quisquiliibacterium sp.
GAAGATTGATGTATGAGATGCTCAGGTCCGCGCGCGCAATCTCTTCATGGATTACGCCCGCAGCGAGTGAACCCAGCCCGAGGCCACCGAAGCGCTCGGGCAGCTCGGGTGCGATGAACCCCAGTGCGCCCATTTCGCGCATCAAGTCGCGCTCAAGCTCGCGAGTCTGATCCCGTAACTGGAAACCCGGTGCGACGCGCTCGGCGGCGAAGCGGGCCGCCTGTTCGGCCAGTGCGCGTAAATCTTCGTCCAGGTACGGGTTCATCCAAAACGCTCCGGTTCAATGCTCGCCAAGAAGTGCAGGGCGTTGCTTTTGACATGATTTATGTGACAACATACTGACATAAAAATTGATATTTGCAAATCATCGTGCAACACAATGCGCTGGACACCTTTCGCCGAGAGTTGTCCTCAGTTCGACAATTTTTTGAGCTTATTAGCCAATATGGAGGGTCGGAGTATGGATGACCAGCGCCAGTCCCGTATCGACATGGCCAACCGGATCTTTTTTCGCTTGTATCAAAGCGCAAATATGTTGCATAAAACCGGCAGTCGTGCGGTTCAGGATGAGGGGCTGACCACGCAACAGTGGGCGGTGCTCGGCGCGCTGTCGCGACCGGCCGCCGGAGGCGGGGTCGGGGTTGGCGAACTCGCGCGCTACCTGATGGTCAGCCGTCAGAATCTGGCCGGTGTGATCAGCCGGATGGAACGCGACGCCCTGGTGCAGGTCGATACCGACTTGCGCGATCGTCGTTCACGCCGGGTCACGATGACTGACCATGGCAGGCGGGTCTGGCAGCAGGAGGCGCAACCCAAGATCCGTGATTACTACGAGCAGGCGCTTGAGGGCTTTTCAAGCGCAGACATGACGCATCTGCTGCACTACCTGCTCAAGCTCCTCGGCAATATGACGCGCATCGACGAGCATCATGGAGCCGACGGTCCTGAATTCGACGACGATCAAGGCGGAGCGCAAAAGAGCGCAGCGAACCCGACCAAGCTCGGCGCTCAGTCCGAAAAACCGACAAAGCGGGCAAAATCCGGTACACCCTCGCGCAAGGATCGCACCTCATTGGCGGCAAAGCGCTGATCCGGATACCCCATTGCGATGCAGGTGAGAATGACCTCGTCATCCGGGATTCTGGCCACTTCGCGAACGATGTTCGATCGCATGATTCCCTGCCCGTTGATCACGGTGCCCAGGCCGCGATCCCAGGCCGCCAGGCAGATGCCGTAGCACAGTGCGCCAAGATCAAAGTGAACGATCGCGCCTGGATCCAGGTCACGATCGTAGGTGAGCACCAGCGAGACTGGTGCATCGAATTGGCGAAATCCGCGCATCACCCAATCCTGGCGTCGTTCCTTGTCCTCGCGGGCAATTCCCATCGCGCTGAACAACTGCTTGGCAATCTGGACCTGCCGATGTCTGTGCACCCCCTCGTATTCGCCATGGGTGACGATCTCGCGAGCGACCGGCTTGCCGGCGGCCATCTCTTCGGTGTTGCGGCGCCGGACTTCTTCGAGGGGCTCTCCGGTCAGCACATGGACATGCCAGGGCTGGGTGTTCATTGATGACGGGGCACGGCTGGCGACCGACAAGATGTCTGCGATCAGGTCGCGCGGGACCGGATCCTTCAAATAGCCGCGCACGCTGCGGCGCGCCTGTACCAGGGTGTCAAATTCCATCAAACCTCCTTGCAGATCCGCACTCGGCTGGGCGGTCTGGCTGATTTAGACCGTGACATGGACAGCGGGCACTCGGCCGTCGTTCCAGCGTCCATCGAGGGCGCGTTCGATCTGGGCGGCCAGTTGCAGCAGCAGCCCGTCATTGCCCTGACGCGCTTGTGCCTGGATCCCGAAGGGCAGACCGTTCTGCTGCCTGGCCATCGGCATCGAGATCCCCGGGATGCCACATAAATTGGACAAAGGCGTGTAGGCGAAAAATCTCCAAAGGTTCTCGAACCAGTCGTGGACCGACGGATTGTCGCTAGTCGTCAGGTATTCAACGGTTCCCAGCGGCGGCGTCGGTAACGCGGTGATTGGCGTCAGGATCACGTCCCAGTGCTCAAAGAAGCTGCCAAAGCCGCGCGAGGTCTCGTTGAACACTGCGAGCATTCGATGGCGATCGCGGTATGTGATGTCCTTGCCAGCGCGCCAGATGCGCACGTTCATCGGTTCGAATAGCGCCTCGGGGGGCTCTGCCAGGCCATTGGCTTCGAGCATGTCGGCGATGACTTGCGCGAAGTTGCTGATGTAGCAGGTGGTTTGGGCGGCGAATGCTGCACGATAGTCGACATCGGGCTGGATCCATTCGAGCTGGTGTCCGAGCCCCTCGAGCATGCGAGCTGCTCGCTCCAGTTCGGCGACGATTTGCGACGTGGCACGGTAATCGCCCCATTGGTGCGAAACCGCGATACGCAAAGGCCGCGGATCGCTTTGGATCAGTTCGGTGTATGGGCACTGCGGGTTCCAGTACTGCATGAACTCACCGGGCGCGCCGCCGCGGCAGGCATCGACGAATGCAGCGGTGTCACGCACCGTGCGGCTTTGGCAGCCTTGCGTCGAGACCATTCCGACCGCATCCGATAATTCGGGCGCGATCGAGAACACGCCACGAGAGGGCTTCAGGCCGATGTTGCCATTGAAGCCGGCCGGGATCCGGATCGATCCGCCGCCATCGGTGGAATGGGCAATTGGAATCACGCCGGCAGCGACCGTCGCCGCCGCCCCTGCCGATGAACCACAGGTTGGATAGGCCAGGTTCCAGGGATTGCGGGTGACGTACATCGTCGGATTCTCGGCAGAGCTGCAAACGCCGAACTCCGGCGTTGTCGATCGTCCGATCAGGTTTAGCCCAGCCAAGCGCATTCGCCTGGTCAGGTAGGAATCCGCGCCGGGGCGATGACCGCGCAGAAAGTGCGAACCTTTTTCCTGCAGGCGCCCCTGCATCGTCGGGCCCAGGTCTTTCATCAGGAAAGGAACGCCGCGGAACGGACCGTCCGGGTTCATGCCATCGCGCAGTGGATCGGCGATCACGTCGTCAAATACCTCGACGACTGCGCAAAGCTCCGGGTTGGTCTTCTCGATGGCTGCCGCCGCCTGTTGGGCCAGTTCCGTGGCACTCAGCTCTCCGAGCCTTACCCGTGCGGCCAGCGCGGTCGCGTCATGCGCGGCCCACTCCTCCCAACTCATCGCAAGAGTCATGCGTTTCCTTGTTCCGGTACAGCACATCGCCGGCGCAAGGCCGGCCACGGTTCGAAGCTTAAAGCCTGTGCGATGGTGTTTGGCGGCCGGCTGCGATCTGTTATTGCGCACGTCGATGGTGCCGGCGTGGAAACGTTCCATAAAGTTCGCATCAGGCGACTGGCCCGTGCGGCCAATCGCCTGTCCGACCTCGACTACGTCGTGTTTTCGGCCGCGGACGCAATCCAGGCGGCCGATTGCATCGCCACCAACGCTCCGATCGATCTGATTTTGTCGGATGTCGCCTTGCCGGGCGGAGTCAATGGACCGGAGTTCGTTGAAGGCCTGCGTTCGCGCTATCCGGAAGTTCCCGTGGTGTTTATGACCGGATATGCACCCGATGCCAGCCTGTTGCTTGTCGACGGCGGCCCGGGTTTTCAGCTGCTTCGCAAACCATTCAGTCGCGCGCAACTGGCCGCCGCACTGCAGCAGGCGCGCGCCTTTGCCAGTCGCGTCTGACTACCAGCCGTAGAACCTTGGCCAGGCGTGGACGCTGCCATCGGACTCGATGGCCTGATACTGCGGATGCTGGGCTGCAGTCGCACAGGCGTGGTTTGGCAGCAGCCGCAGCCGGCTTCCAACCGGAAACCGCTGCTCAATATCAGGGTCAACGCCGCAGGCGAGCGAGACGATGCCATGCTCCTGGTTCGCGCCCGACATCAGGTAACCGTCAATCGGTTTGCCGAACTCGTCGCAGACCAGCCCATAGCCGAAATCGCGCTGCTGTCGGGCGCTGCCGCGGTCGCGGCTCATCGCCATCCAACCAGCATCAACGATCGCCCAGCCCTTGGTCTTTTGGTGGCCGATCACGGTCGTGAGCACGCTGAGCGCGAGTTCATCCGGGCGGCAGACCCCGACGTTGTGCATCACCAGATCGAAGAATACGTAGACCCCAGCACGTACCTCGGTGACTCCGGCGAGGGATTCGGCCGCGAGCGCAGTTGGGGTCGAACCGATGCTGACTACCGGGCAGGAATATCCGGCCGCGCGCAGTCGCTCAGCGGCGGCGACCGTTCCGGAGCGTTCCTGCTCGGCGACGGCCAGTAGTGCCTGAGGGGTCGCACAGTCATAGCTGGAGCCGGCGTGAGCGATGACGCCTCCGATGCTCATGGCGCCTTCGTGCAAAACACTGGCAACCCCGATCAGCGCATCATCATCATCCGGTGTGATGCCGGAACGGTGTCCGTCGACGTCGATTTCGATCCAGACTTCGAAGGCGTGTGCCTTGGCCTGGCCGTACGCGACGATCTCGCGGGCGGCGGCCTCGCTGTCGGTGATGATCTTCAGGTCGCAGCCGCGACGGCGCAATTGCAGAACTGCGTCCAGCTTGGCGGGCGAGATGCAAACCGCGTACAGGATGTCCTGGATTCCTGCCTCGAAGAACTCTTCGGCTTCCTTGAGCGTCGATACCGTGATGCCGCGGGCCCCGGCTTCGAGTTGAGCCTGAACGACCGGCAAAGACTTGGAAGTCTTCACGTGGGGTCGAAAGCTCGCACCCAGGGAATCGATCCGCTGTTGCATGCGCGCGATGTTATGGCGCATCTTGTCGATATCGATCAGTGCGCAAGGGGTGTTCAGGTGCTGGAGTGTCGTCATGGCTTGAATGGATGCTCTGCGTGGCGCAGTTGGGCTTTGGCGCTTCGCAATGTCGAAGATGCCCGAAGGCACGGCTGCGCCTGTCGCGGCATCATAGCGGGATGAACGACGATCAGGCCATTTCGATGAAAGATCATCCGCAACGTCTGGTGCTGCACAACGAGGTGCATGCCCGGCCTCCGGAACCGATGGTGGCGCCACTGGCGATTTCGCATCTGGTGATGGCGGTCGATATCGAGGGCGCCAGGCAAAGCCGTGAGCACTTGTCTGAACTCCTTCGCGATCATCATCAGCCGCAGCCAGCCGAGCAGTCGAATCATCTGCGAATCGACTTGGGTGCCTACCGGTTGCGATGGGAATTGCACACCGAGTTTGTTTCCTGGACTTTCGTGCGGGACGGCGCCGACCCAATGTGGAATGCCCCGCAACCGGAGGCTGCGATCGACGTCGTACCCCGGCAGTGGCTGCAGTCCCTTCCCGGGCAGTGCCTGACGCGGATCCATCTGTGGCTGGTACCGGGGCGTGCGAACGAGGCTGGCGGGCCGCAGCCTGGGCTGCTGCGCGAGGATACGCTGGTGGCCTCGGAGATCGCCCAGGGACAGGGCGATGTACGAACCGATTTTCAGCTGCATGCGGACGGTTACGGGCGCATCGTCGTCTCGGCAGGTTCGCTGAGCGCACGTCGCGCCGGACGGATCGTGCAACGATTGCTCGAGATCGAAACCTACCGGATGGCGGCGATGCTCGGATTGCCGGTTGCAAGGCAGGCCTTCGGCAGGCTGGGCGCAGCTGAGCGCGAGCTTGCGGAACTCGCACAGGCGGTTCGTAGCGCGACTGCGGACGACGAGGCCCAACTGCTCGACCGTCTGACCCGACTGGCCGGCGAAGTGGAGAGCCAGTACGCGGCGACCCATTCCCGGTTCTCGGCCAGCCATGCCTATTTCGCACTGGTTGACCGGCGGATCGAGGAAATCCGGGAGTCCAGAATCGACGGCTTGCAGACGATTGGTGAGTTCATGCAGCGGCGTCTTTCCCCGGCGCGCAGCACCTGCGAGTGGGCCGCGCGTCGGCAGGAAGCCTTGTCGATGCGAATTTCACGGATCAGTAGCCTGCTGCGTACCCGGGTCGACATTGAACAACAGCAGAGCAGTCAGGCGCTGCTCGAAACGATGAACCGTCGCCAGGGCTTGCAGCTGAAGTTGCAATCGACCGTTGAAGGTCTGTCGGTCGCTGCGATCAGCTACTACATCATCGGGCTGGTGCACTACCTTGCCGAAGGTCTGGAGTCGCGTGGTTGGCTGCATGAGCCACGCCTTGCGACCGCGGCGGGCGTGCCGCTAGTCGTCGGGCTGGTGTGGTGGTTTATCCGCCGCGTTCATCATCGGATGCGGGTTTCCTGATGACTCGGGCCGAATAGCCGCTTGAGCAATTCGAACCAGGCCAGGCAAGCCACACCGGCGATCAGGCTCGGTACAAGATCGTCGGGATGCACCGGTGCAAAGGCAAATAACTGTCTGACCGGTTCGACAAACAAGGCGACCCCGAGAAACACGCAGGCGCCGGTCATCACCCACCAGAGTGCCGGATTTCGTTCCAGCAAGGTCTGGCGCAATGAGCCTTGCCAGGAACGGTTGATCAGGATCAGCGCCAGAATCGAAGTCACCAACGCCGAGAAAGTTAGCGCGCGGGCCGCAGCCGGTCCGTGCGTATTGACGGCGAGAAAATAGACGGTGACGCAGGCGACCAGCGCACTTAGGCCTTGCAGCAATCCGAGCAGCAAGGCGCCGCCGGGCAGCAATCGGGAGTGCTGGGATCTCGGCGGGCGGCGCATCAAATCAGGTTCACCGGGTTGTGCCTCGAAGACCAGCGAGCACGACGGGTCGATGACCAGTTCAAGAAAGGCGACATGGATTGGCAGCAGCAGCAGTGGCCAGCTGGGATGAAACACCGGCAACATGGACAGCCCGATGATCGGGATGTGGACCGCAACAATGAAAATGCCCGCCTTGCGGATGTTGTCGTAGATGCGTCGCCCCATGCGCACCGCGCTCACGATCGACGCGAATGCGTCGTCCATCAACACCAGCGATGCGGCCTCGCGGGCGACGTCCGTGCCGCGCTCGCCCATCGCGATCCCGATGTGCGCCGCCTTCAGCGCCGGGGCGTCGTTGACGCCGTCGCCGGTCATCGCGACCACCTCGCCGTTCGCCTTCAGCGCGTTCACGATACGCAGCTTTTGCTCGGGGACGACTCGCGCAAAAATTCCTGTCGTGCCGGCCAGCCGGGCAAGCTCGCCGTCGTCCATGGCGGCCAGCTGCTTGCCGGTGATGAGTTGTAGCGGCTCTGGCAGGCCGGCCTGCGCGGCGATCGCTCTGGCGGTGGCCGGATAGTCGCCGGTGATCATGATGACCCGCATTCCGGCTTCCCGGCACTCGGCGATCGCACCCGGTACCTCCGAGCGCAGCGGATCGGCGAAGCCGACGAGGCCGAGATATTGCAGTTCGAGCTCCAGTTGTGTTGCGGGAGGGACTTGGGTGTCGAGCCGGCCGTGGGCAACCGCCAGAACCCGGTATCCGCGTTCGGCAAGTTCACTGACATGTTGATCCAACTGCCGGGCCTGCTCCTCGGGCATTCGGCACAGACGGGCGATCGCTTCAGGTGCGCCCTTGCTGGCGGCCATCAGTGCGCCATCATCCGGATTTCTCCACAGCTGGGTGACCGCGGGCAACTCCGAGCTGAGACCGTATTCATGGACCGGCGCCAGAGCGCTGTGCGCGACGCGGAGTCGCTGGCTTGCGGCGGCGTCATGAAGAGCCCTGTCCATCGGGTCGCCCGGGATCGCCGGGCAGGCACGTGCGGCGATTTGCAGCAGTTGTTGTGCGTCGCGAGGCAGGGGCTCCGAGAGTGGCGCTGGCGCGGCGCCATCCCTGCAGGCAAGCATCTCGACGCTCATGCGGTTGTGCGTCAGTGTTCCGGTCTTGTCGACGCACAGCACTGTGGCAGCGCCAAGGGCTTCGATGACCGGCATTCGTCGGGTCAGCACCTTGTACCGGGACATCCGCCAGGCGCCAAGAGCAAGAAAGACGGTCAGTACGACCGGGAACTCCTCCGGTAACGCGGACATCGCCATCGTGATGCCAGCCAGGCCTCCCTGGTGCCAGGCTTCGAAGTCGCCGCCTCGGGTCAGCGCATACGCAATCGCCACCATCACACTGGCCGCCAGACCGATGAGCGCGAAGATGCGAACCATACGGCCAGTCTCGATCTGCAATGGCGTGCGTTCCTGACCGATTCGCGCGAGGCTTGCGCCGATGCGGCCAAGCTCTGTCCGCGCCCCGGTGCGGACTACCTGTGCGACTCCTTGGCCGGCGCTCACCAGTGTGCCGGCAAAAAGCGAGGACGGATCCTCGCTGCCCGGCTGGGCGATCTGGTCGGCATCGGGATGCGCGCGCTTGGCGACCGGCATCGACTCCCCGGAGAGCAGCGACTCGTCAACCATCAGCCGGGTACCGCTGCGCAGCAGCGCATCGGCAGCAATCCGGTCCCCCTCGGCGACGACCAGGAGATCACCGACCACCACCTCGCGTCCCGGTATGCGCTGAACCTTGCCATCGCGCAGCACCAGGGCGCGGGGGCTTGACAGGTCCCGCAAGGCATCCAGGGCGCGCTCGGTACGCCATTCCTGCACGACCGTGATCATGATCACGACCACCACCGCGCTCGACAGGAACAGCGCATCGCGCAGTTCGCCGACGACCAGATACAGAAAGCCGGCGGCGATCAGCAGCAGGAACATCGGTTCGCGAAGCACCTCGAGAACCGTCGCGCCCAAGGTGTGCCGGTGACGAGCGCCCAGCTCGTTCGGGCCATCGGCGGCAAACCGATTCGCCGCTTCGCGTGCAGACAGACCAGTCAGCGTTTCGGGCCGCGATGCGGTTTGCGCTGCCGCGATGGACGTCGGACCGGTTGAAGTGGCTGGCGGGGGTTTCGATACGCT
>JALRBB010000504.1 GCA_023257915.1 Quisquiliibacterium sp.
TCAAGGTAGCGCTCAGCCGTCGCCTCGATGCGACGGGATGGCATCAGGTGGAACAACTCGATCGGCTTCAAACCGGTCTGCTCACGCTGAGGCGGTGGAATCAGCGACAGCGTGCGGTTGATCCGGCTAAGGCGCTCAGTATCGACTGCCAGCGCATCCATGAACAGGGCTGACAGGGTGTGGCCGGCAATGCGGGCCAGAGACGGATATTCGACTTGCTCGTCGATCGGCCGCGACTCCTGCTGGCGGGCCGCCGAACTGATCACCATGATGCGGTCGGCGCCAAGATGGATCGCTGGGGCGATCGGGGACAACTGTCCCATCGCCCCGTCCCCGAAGAACGCCCTGCCCCTCGGCCCATCCAGCCTGACAGCCGGAAACACAAAGGGAAGCGCGGCGCTGGCGAGCAGGTGTTCATGACGCAGATCGGTCCGATGCGCCACCCGCCGCGTGCGCAACCAGGGTCGCAATTCACCTTCACTGCGATAGAACGTCACATGCTCGCCATGGGTGTAGCTATACGCGGTGACCGCAAGCGACTCCACGACTCCCTGACCGAGCATTTGGCTTACCCGGTCCATCGGGATCTGCTGATGCAGCAACTCTCGCAGTGGCGAATTGTCGAGCAGCGACTGCCCGCCCCAGCCCCCCCGGGCGAGCAAACCGCCTACCGTGACCAGACCGAGCCATCGCATCGACGCCGACATCATGTCGGCCGCGCTGACCCGGTAGACGTCACCCACACGCAAACCCGTCCAGATTTTGTCGAGCGCCGCGATTGCGCGACCGAAGTCATCCGCCCAGGCAGTCAGCGCTGCCGCGTTAATCGCGCCGGCCGAGGTGCCACAAACGATCGAAAACGGCAGTTGCGAGCCTTGGGCGTACTGCTGCGCAAGACTGCGAACTGCATCCAGAACACCGACCTGGTAGGCAGCATTGGCGCCCCCACCCATCAGGATCAAACCTCTTGTCGCCCCCAAGCGTGCCTCCATCCGCGACGATGAAACATTGTTTCATGTCGGGACGGTAGCCGCTTATGCCGATTTTCGACGAGCGACCCGAACCAGGCTCATTCCTCGCGGCGTCCCTTGTGCATATTCGGGAGTTGGGCGTCATTGCCTTGCAAGGCCTCCCAATGCAGGCAACGTTTTCGCTGCATCGAGCGCTTGTAGTTGTCGCTCGCGCGACAGGCAAGCGCATGCGACAGCGCGCTTTGCGGCCCCTGATGGTTGAAATCGAGGGCCCCGCCGCTTAAACCATATTCGTAAAACATGAATCGGCGAGTTTTCATCGAAGTCACCCTTTCAAGAACATCGCAAATCCATTGTGCGGCCGGTAATTCGCAAAACACCATCATCCCGACGGGCTCACCTGAACGGGCTAATTAGCTCCGATCCATCCGCACTACACCTATTGCGAGTCCTTCCGAATGCGAATTCGCAGCGACTCGCTTATTCGTGCCATGTACCATGGACTTCAAAGGAGGTACCGCTTGCGCTTGTTCTGGATGCTCCTCGCAGCCGCCCTGTTGAGTGTTCAAGGGCCTGCCCTCGGCGCGCCCGCCGCGGCACCGATCTTCGTCATCGATCTCGACGGCGCCATCGGCCCGGCAAGCGCGGACTTCGTCGTGCGCGGCTTGGACCGTGCGGCACAGGAGCGCGCCCAGCTGGTCGTGATCCGTCTCGACACCCCGGGAGGCCTGGACAGTTCGATGCGCGACATCATCAAGCGCATCCTTGCATCACCGGTCCCGGTCGCGACCTGGGTTGCCCCGAGCGGCGCGCGTGCCGCCAGCGCCGGCACGTTTATCCTGTATGCAAGCCACGTCGCGGCGATGGCCCCAGGAACGAACCTGGGCGCCGCCTCACCGGTCTCGATCGGCGGGCCGGCGACCACCACACCGGCATCGCGCCCTGAGGCTCCGTCCGCCCCCAAAGAGGCTGGGCCAGCCTCTTCAGAACCCGCCGATGCACCTGCCGACGGCCAGGGCACCGAGGCTGCCAGACGCAATCCGGCCGCGACATCGCCACCAGCCGACACACTGTCGCGCAAGCAGTTCAACGACGCAGCCGCGTACATCCGCAGCCTCGCGCAACTGCGCGGGCGCAACGCGCACTGGGGTGAGCGCGCGGTACGCGATGCAGTCAGCCTGACTGCACAAGAGGCACTGCATGAGCGAGTCGTCGACCTGCTGGCCGCGGACTTACCCGAGCTGCTGCAACAACTGGACGGACGCACCTTAGAGGCCGCTGGCCAGAAACTGACGCTGGCCGTCGGCGCAGCACCGATCATCGAGATTGAACCAGACTGGCGCACCAAACTTCTAGCGGCGATCACGAATCCGAGCGTCGCCTACCTGCTCGTGATCGTTGGCATCTACGCACTGATCTTCGAATTCTCCAACCCGGGGTTGATCCTGCCGGGGGTGGTTGGTGCGATCTGCGTGCTGATCGCGCTGTATGCCTTCCATCTGCTGCCAGTCAACTTTGCCGGCATCGGATTGCTGCTGCTCGGTATCGCATTCATGGTCGCCGAAGCCTTCGTCCCCGCATTTGGAGCGCTGGGGATCGGAGGGCTGATTTCGTTCGTGATCGGTTCGGTGATCCTGATCGACAGCGACTTGCCGCAGTTCGATATTCCATACGCCTTGATTGGCGGTGTCGCGCTCACCAGTGCGCTCGTCCTGGTCTTGTTGCTGGGCATGATCACACGCGCGCGCCTGC
>JALRBB010000001.1 GCA_023257915.1 Quisquiliibacterium sp.
CCACCCAAAACGACAGGCCCAGACCTGACACCAGCGCCAGCCCCGTAAAGGCGCCCAGCATCATCAGGTCACCTTGAACAAAACTGACGGTTTCGGTGGCCTTGTAAATCAGCACAAACCCGAGCGCGATCAGGCCGTAGATACAGCCTTGCGCGATGCCGCTGATGACGAGCTGGAAGACTTCCAAGAGCCTCTCGCTAGACGTGTCCGACGGATTCGTGTGCCCAAGCTTGATCGAGCGCCGAACCCGAGGATGCGATCTCGGGCGACAGGCGTCGATCCGTTCGGCAATCTAGCACGGCCCGACGGTACGTCAACATGACGCGGCGTCCGGACGTGCCATTTTTGCAATCAGGTGGTACAGCCCGTTCAGCCTTTTTGCACCTTCGCGTCGCCGAAACCTTCTCCCGACTTGCGATACTCGGCACGCGGCGGGCTGAAGATGTCGAGCACCACGGCGCCCTCAGCACCGGTGCGCACGCCATGCGATATGCCGCCCGGGGTACACCAGAACTCGCCCGCCACCGCCTCGATTTCCTCGCCGTTCTGGATGCGGGTGCACTTGCCTTCGAGCAACACGCCCCATTGCTCTTCGGGATGGCTATGGATGCTGCCGGCTGAGTGCGGTGCGATGCGGACCACCGACAGCATCACGTTCTCGCCCGGGAAGATCGACGTCGTGATGCCTTCGCCAAGCTTGCGCTGGATGGCACGCGGATCGTCGTTCAGTTGGAAAACCCAGTCTGCCTTGCTCATGGATGATGCTCCTTGTCGTTGAATGCCAGTTCAGGTGCCGACCCGGAAGGTGGAGCGCATCTTGCGCAGCAGCGCGATCACGCTTTGCGCCACGATGCGGCCGGTCTTCGGGTTTTCGGAAGGAATGTTCTCGATCGTCATCGTAAACCGCGCACTGTCGGAGTCCACGGTGATCGTGTGCGTATTGCGCGTGACAGTTGGGTCAGCGTAAATCTCGAGCAGCGTGCGCTCCGGGCCAACGCCGGCCAGTGCCAGCGCAACCACCACATTCAGATTGGCGGGAAAGCCACGCGCTGCATCGCGAGCGTTGCCCTCGAACACTTTCAGCGGTTCGGTGAGCCCTTCGATCGAGATCCGGTTCTCGACCAGGTGCGGGGCACCTTCCAGTCCTTTGGGAGGTTTGCGGGTCGTCATTCGCACCGAATGAATGTTGCCCTCGGCAGCGGCGAGCATCGTATCCAGGCCGATCAGCGCCCCGGTCGGCACGTGGATCGTGCCACCCGTTTCGCGGGCCAGGTCGATCAGTTCGGGCCGAAAAAGAATGGCACCGACCGACAGCACGATTGCCTGCTTTTGCTGTCGAAGGAACGGCGCGACGATGTCCCCGAGCAGCGCCGCCGGCGCGCATTCGATGACCAGGTCGGCCTGCGGTTCCAGCTGTTCAATGCTCAACACCTGCACCGGATGGGCGAGCGTGTCGACGAAGGCCTGCGCCTTTGCGTGATCGCGGGCAGACACTGCGGTGAGCTTGACACCGGGAACGACGCCGGCGGCCAGCTTTGTTGCCAGTTGTCGGCCGATCGCGCCGAGGCCGGCGATTGCGACCCGCAGCGGCGCGGGCGAATTCAGTGAGGTCTGGGTCATCAGGATATCCGGGTTCAGAAGCAAAGGAATGCCGTCATGCGGCGATACACCCGGAGCTTAGCGCTGCGGCATGTCCTTGACCGAATACCCGACACTGATTGTTGCTTCCGGCGGAATTTGCAGCATGCCGGCGTCCCAGTCGAGCCATTGCCTGCGCATCTGCTCGAGTCGTGCCGGATCGCGCTGCGCGAGATTTGCGCGCTCACGCTCATCGGCGGGCACATTGAACAGGTATTCATGCTCGTCGACCTTCAGGTACTTCCAGTCGCCGATGCGCAGTGCGCGCTGGTTGCGATGATTCATGCGCCAGTACAGCGGCCGCTCGAAGGTGTCGGCAGGATTGTTCAGCACACGGGCGAGCGAGACGCCATCGGCTGGAGAGTCCGGGTGCGGGCGGCCACCGGCGAGCTCCAGCATCGTCACTGACCAGTCCATCGTCATGCACTGCTGCGCGCTAACGCCGCCGGGCACGATGCCGGCCGGCCAGCGGGCGATCCAGGGAACCCGAATGCCGCCTTCGGTCAGGTCCATCTTGCCGCCGACCAGCGGCCAGTTGTCCGAGAAGCGCTCACCGCCGTTGTCGCTGGTGAAGACCACCAGTGTGTCGCGATCGATCCCGTGCTCGCGCAGCGTATCCATCAGCCGGCCGATGCCTTCGTCCATGTGATGGATCATGCGCTGATAGGTGTGGATGCTGCCGGCGTGCAGATGAAACAGATTGCTCGCGGCGTCGGCCGCCAGATGCGCATCGTCACGCGTCTCCCAGGGCCAGTGCGGTGCGGTGTAGTGCAGGCTCATGAAGAACGGCTTGCCCGCCTTGGCGTCGGCCGCCTTGCTTTGCACATAGTGGATCGCCCGATCCGAGATCAGATCGGTCAGATAGCCGGTTTCGTGATGCTCCTGTTCGCCGATGAACAGGTCATGGTCGCCGCGCGATGAGCGGTGCGTGAAGTAATCCACGCCGCCGGCCATGATTCCGTAGAACTCGTCGTAGCCTGAGCGCAGCGGACCGTACAGTGGTGGATAACCCAGATGCCATTTGCCGATCAGCGCGGTGGCGTAGCCCGCTTCGCGCAGCAGCGAGGGCAGCGTGGGGATCTCGGCGGGCAGCCCGAGCGGCTGGCCCTTGCTGCGGCTGCTGATGGGTTCTTCCAGTGCGCCGCGCAAGCGGTACTGGTAGCGCATCGTCATCAGACCGAAGCGGGTCGGCGAACATACGGGGGCATTCGCATAACCCTGCGTCAGGCGCAGGCCCTCGCGTGCGAGCCGGTCGATATTCGGCGATACGTCACCGAACTGAGCCTGGCGGCCGCCGTAGCAGCCCAGGTCGGCGAAGCCAAGGTCATCGGCGACGATGAAGACGATATTGGGGCGTTTCGTGGTCACAGTGGGCAAGACTTCCTGGAGTGTTGACGGACGGTCAGATCGATTTCGGATATTTTCATTGATCGAGCGGATTTTTGCGGAGTAGTGTATGAATCCGCACCCAAGCCGTAAATGACCTGGGTCCGTTTCGTCGAAATTTGTCCGTGGGCAACTCGGCCGGAATCAATCAGGAAGCACCAGAGCATGAAGAACATCCCAAGACTGGTCTGGGCCATGATGCTCGCCGTCGTCATGTTCGGCGGGTTGAGTAGTCAGGCTATTGCGACGGTCCGGCTGAAATTTGCCAGTCCCTACCCGATTGGCCACCCGTCCTATCTGCTGGCCAAGCGTTTCATCGACGAAATTCATCGACAGGCTGGGGACAGCGTCAAGATCGATTTTTACGCTGGACAGAGGCTGGGCGCGGCCAGGGACATGCTGTCGGTATGCGGTGATGGCAAGGCGGATTTCTGCCAGATCCACATCACGTATTTCTCCCGTCAGTTGCCCTACAGCAACATCATCGTGTTGCCCTACTGGACAACCTCGTCCGAGGGCTCGGCGGTTTATCAGGCACTCCTCGAGAGCAGTCCCGAACTGTTGCAGGAGTTCCGCTCGCTCGGTGTGCGTCCGATCCTCGGCACGACCACGCCCGCCTACGATGTGGCGACCGTGAACAAGCCGGTGCAGACGCTCGATGATCTGAAAGGGCTCGAGCTCAAGACGGCGGGTGGCTTGTTTGATGTGATCGCCCGGCACTACGGCATCGTTCCGGTCACGATTGCGCCGTCAGAGACTTACCAGGCGGTGCAACGCGGTCTGGTCGAGGGGGTGGTGTTCAACTACCCAAGCATTCGCTCCTATCACCTGAACGACCAGATCCGTTTCATCACCCATGGCATGCGGGCGGGAGCCTATCCTGGCACGATCATCGCCAATGAGGCGTCCTGGCAGCGGCTGCCCGTCGAGGTTCAGAGACTCATCACCCAGGTCAGCCGCCAGACGATGCAATGGCAGGCTCAGCGCTGGGATCGCATGCATCAGGAGGCGCTCACGCAATTCAAGGAGCAAGGGATCCAGGTTTACGAGCTGTCCCCCGTGCAGCGCATGGCCTGGAACAAGGCGCTCGAGGGCCTGGGCGAGGACTACGTGGCCGAGATGGAAAAGCGCGGGTTCTCTAAAATGCGCAAGGTGCATGACGACTACCGCCGGATCGCGGAGCAGATTGCCAAGTAGCCACGGACCGCCGATCAATGCAGCCTCAGTCTCCGACACCCGAACAGCCTTGCCTGAACCTTGCCGCCTATCGCTTCTCCCCGATCCCCGATCCGGCGGCGGTGCGTGCGCTTTTGCTCGAGGCCGGCCGGGCGCTTGGTATCCGGGGCACGATCCTGGTCGCCCCCGAGGGGCTGAACCTGTTCCTGGCCGGTGCGCCGCAGCCTTGTACCGACATGATGGCGGCGGTGCGCGCTGTGCCCGGGTTCGCTGACATCGAAGTCAAGCAGAGCTGGTCGGAGGATGTGCCGTTTCGGCGCTTCAAGGTCAAGCTCAAGCGCGAGATCATCCGGATGGACCAGCCAGACCTGAAACCGGTGCTCGGGCGCGCGCCGGCGGTCGATGCATCAACGCTGGCGCGCTGGCTCGACCAGGGCCATGACGACGATGGCAGGCCGGTGGTGATGCTCGACACCCGCAACGCCTTCGAAGTGGATACCGGCGCGTTTGCGGGCGCGATCGACTGGCGCATCGGCAGGTTTACCGAGTTCGTGCTGGCGTTGCGAGAGCATCGTGCCGAGCTTGTCGGTAAGACCGTGGTCAGTTACTGCACTGGCGGCATCCGCTGCGAAAAGGCGGCGCTATTCATGCAGCGTGAGGGCGTCGAGCACACCTATCAGCTCGAAGGCGGCATCCTGAAGTACCTGGAGCTCACCGACGGGCGGCACTTCAACGGCGCCTGCTTCGTGTTCGAAGTGAAGTCGGCGCCACCGGCCGTGGACATCGACTCGTCTGCGGGCGCCGCAGGTGACGGTGCCATCGTGTCCGCCATGACGTCCTCGGTCCATCGACCGTCGCTTGCGTAGTAGACGGGGTACATGTTCAGGCCATACGGAGTAATTCGCTTCAGCATCTCCGTCTTTGTCCACTCGAGCAGTTCGTCACA
>JALRBB010000018.1 GCA_023257915.1 Quisquiliibacterium sp.
GCGCCGGATGGCTACACGCTGATGGTCGGCTATGTGTCGACGCACGGCACAACCCCAGCGGTGCGCAAGCTGCCCTATGACGCGGTCAAGGACTTCACCCCAATCGGCATGGTCGGCGGAACGCCCAATGTGTTCGTGGTGCCGACCGCCTCGGAATTCAAGACGCTCAAGCAAGTGCTCGGGTATGCGCACGCAAACCCGGCCAAGCTGTCATTCGGCTCGGCCGGACTTGGGTCGCTGACGCATCTGGTGATGGAGCAGTTCAAGCTCGCCGCGTCGTTCTTCGCGGTGCATGTGCCGTATCGCGGCATCGGCCCGGCGATCACCGACCTGATCGGCGGGCAGACCCAGATCATGTTTCCGGGTCTCGCAGCTGCGCTGCCGCACATCCGCTCCGGCAAGCTCCGCCCGCTGGCGATCACCGGAGCCAAGCGGCATGTCCTTCTGCCGGATGTCCCCACGTTCGAGGAGAACGGCTTCAAAGGGTTCAACGCGCTGCAGTGGTACGGCATCGTCGGTCCGGCGAAGATCCCGGCCGACATCGTGACGCTGCTTAACGGCGAGATGAACAAGGCACTGGCACAACCGGAGCTGCGCCAGCGCCTGTCGTCGGAGGCGCTCGATCCGCTGCCAATGAGCCCCAACGAGTTCGGCCGCTTCATCCAGGACGAAATCGAGCGCTACACGACGCTCGCCCGCGAGCGCAAGATCACGCTGGATTAAACGCGGCTTACTTGCCGTACCGCTCGCGCGCAATCTGGGCGCCGCGCGCGAGCGCCTCGAGTTTGCGCCGGGCGATCTCGCCATCCATTGGCGCCATGCCGCAGTTGGTGCACGGAAACAGTCGCTCGCGTGGCACGAATTGCAGTGCCCGGCCGATCGTGTCGGCAACCTGTTCCGGGGTCTCGACTTCATTGGACGCCACGTCGATGACACCGACCAGGACGTCCTTGCCCGCCAGCAGCTTCATCAGGTCGGGCGGCACGTGCGAATTCGCGCACTCGAGCGAAACCTGATCGATGCGACTGGCGGCCAGCGCCGGGAATATCTCCTCGTACTGACGCCACTCATCGCCAAGCGACTTCTTCCAGTCGATGTTGGCCTGAATACCGTAGCCGTAGCAGATGTGCACCGCGGTCTTGCACTTCAGGCCATCGATCGCACGATGCAGCGCGTCGATGCCCCAGACCGTGACATCCTTCATGAACACATTGAAGGCCGGCTCGTCGGACTGGATCACGTCAACGCCGTCGGCCTCGAGCGCGCGCGCCTCCTGATTCAGCAGATCGGCGAAGGCCATCGCCATCTTGACCTTGTCGCCATAGAAATTGTCAGCAACCGTGTCGACGATCGTCATCGGACCCGGCATCGTGATCTTGAGCTTGCGCTGGGTATGCGCGCGAGCCAATCGTGCCTCGGCCTGGTGAACACGCCCCTTCAGACGCAATTCGCTAACCACCTGCGGCACCAGCGCGTCATAGCGGTTGCCGCGAATACCCATCGTGACCTTGTTCTCAAAGTCGATGCCTTCGACGAATTCCAGAAAGCCATGGACGAAGTGTTGGCGCGACTGTTCGCCGTCGCTGACCGTGTCCAGGCCGGCATCCTCCTGCAGCTTCAGCCACAGCAGCGTCGCGTCGGCCTTGGCTTCGGTCAGCTCGGCACCAGCGCTTTTCCACTGCGGCCAAAGCTTATGGGTCTCGGCCAGCCAGGACGGTTTGGGAAGGCTACCTGCCAGGGTGGGTTCGAACATGATGCACTCCTCGAATGAGCGATGAGGCTGGTGGCCTACCTGCTGACCGCGCAAGCCGACATGCGCCCTAAAAAAAGGGAACCGCCAGGACTTCCCGGCGCCAGACAGCGCTCGAGTGCGCCGTCATCAGGCCCGCAGCTTAACGGATCGGCAAGATACCCACGTTACCATCACGGCGCGGGTCGGCTGCCCCGATCCAGCCCGGACCGCGTCGTGCGATGAAGCCCAGCCCGCTGCGCAGCGGTGCGATCGAAACCTCGTGACCGAGCGCGCGCAACGGCGCTGCCAGCTTGTCGGTGCCGGTCCCGCTCTCCAGCGTGATTTTCGGCCGGATCGCGGTGCTCAGATGGCCACGCGCGAGTGCCTGCGCCGGGGTGCGGTCATTGGCCAGGATGTCGATCAGCGCGGTCGCAATGTAGTCGACTATCGGTCCGCCACCGGCAGATCCTCCCGCAGCCAGCGGCCGTCCGCCGGCATCGAAAACAATGACCGGGGCCATCGAGCTGACCGGACGCTTGCGCGGCTGCAGGCCATTAGCCGCTTGACCACCCGCGGCCAGCGGCGCCGAGAAATTGGTGATCACGTTGTTCAGCACGAACCCGTCGACCGCGATACGCGAACCGAAGTTCAGGTTGATGGTGGTTGTCATCGACACCAGATTGCCGTCGCGGTCCGCGATCACCAACTGGCTGGTGGTCGAGACCGGATCATGCTCCTGGGGCGCCAAGGACAGGGGCGCGCCGGGCGGCTCACCGGCGGCCGGTTTGGACATCGCCACTGCCGGGTCGATCGCCCGCGCGCGCAACGCGAGATAGTGCGGATCGAGCAGACCGGCCAGCGGCACCGGGACCTGATCCGGATCCCCGGCCCAGCGCAGACGGTCCGCCTGCGCCAGTCGCCCGGCTTCGAGGTACAGGTGCGCAAAGCCCGGATCGTCCAGATCGTAGCGGGTCGGCGCCATAGCCTGCAGCATGCCAAGCACCTGCAGCAGGTAGATGCCGCCGAACGACGGCGGCGGAAACGCGCAGACCCGACTCGACTGGAATGGCGCGCAGATCGGCTCGCGTTCGCGCGGCCGATAGGCCAGCAGATCCTGCTCGCTGATCCAGCCCGGATAGGGCCCGACGCGCGTCGCCCGCACGATCGCGGCGGCGCCTTCGCGCTCAAGCCAGCCCCGCGCCCGTTGGCGTGCGATCGCACGCATCGTGCGGGCATAGGCCAGGTTGCGCACCAGGCTGCCGATCGGCAGTACCTGCCCCTCCTTGTCGAAATACAGATCCGCGAATGCCGGGTGTGCGGCGGCGGCGCCAGGTTGCGACAAAATCGAGTGCAGATAGGGCGGCAGCGCAAAGCCATGCTCGGCCAGCGAGATGGCCGGTGCGAACAACTCGGCCCAGGCGAGCCGACCGTAACGCTGGTGGGCGAGATCGAGAACCGGCAGCGTGCCAGGCACGCCAACCGCGCGGCCGCTACGCGACACGGTCGCCGGTAACTGTTTGCCATCAGCATCGACACGCAGACCG